>JAEWBS010000019.1 GCA_023391005.1 Bacillota bacterium
ACAAGCTGGCCCTTGAGCGAGCTCGTGAGGTGTCCGCCCGTCATAAGCGTCTGTAAAATGATAAACGCGATGGTTACGAGGATATAATTGAGAAAGTTGTTCTGGGCGGTTGTGTTCATTGCTTTAATCTTTTTCATCTCATCCGCCTACACTTTCTCGCTTATTTTTTTGCCCATCAAACCGGTGGGCTTGACCAGCAGTACGACGATGAGCACGGCGAAGACAATCGCGTCCGAAAGCTGGGTCGAGATATATGCCTTGCCGAATGTTTCAACCAGCCCGAGAATCAGCCCACCGATCATCGCACCCGGAATTGAGCCGATGCCACCGAATACCGCCGCCGTAAACGCCTTGATACCCGGCATCGAACCGGTCGTGGGCAGCAGCGTCGGATAGGCCGAGCAAAGCAGGACGCCCGCTATCGCCGCCAGCGCACTGCCTATGGCAAAGGTGGTTGAAATGGTGGCGTTTACGTTGATTCCCATGAGCTGCGCGGCGCCCTTATCCTCCGAGACGGCGCGCATCGCCTTGCCGATTTTGGTATGTCCGGTCAGCCAGCTTAAAAGGGTCATGATAACGACGCAGGAGAGCACCGTCACCATCGCCTCGCCCGAAATGATCAGGTCGCCGTTAAACAGCTTAAGAGACTTTACCGGCACCACGCTTGAAAAGCTCTTGGGGGCCGAGCCCCAGATCAGCAGCGCTGCGTTCTGTAAAAAATAGCTGACGCCGATCGCCGTAATCAGCACCGCGAGCGACGGCGCCATGCGCAGCGGCTTGTAGGCCAGCTTTTCGATCGTCAGGCCCAGACAGGTGCAAACCGCCATCGCCAACAAAACCGAGACAAACGCCGGCCAGCCAAGATAGGTCGTCGCACAAAAAGACATATAAGCGCCCACCATGATCACGTCGCCATGCGCAAAGTTCAGCATTTTTGCAATGCCGTAAACCATCGTATAGCCCAGCGCGATAATGGCATAAACGCTCCCCAGACTGATGCCGCCGACGATGTAGGAAAGAAACGTCATACCGCACACCTCATTTTTCTTAATGCAATGGTTCCCTTACAGCAATTCCATAAAAGGCGACAATCCAGCCTCTCATGAATTTTTTCAACGCTGAGGCTTCATACTGATCCCCTACTAAAAGCTTGAATAGGCCGGCAAACCGATTTTATATCCCGCAGGACGTTAAAGCATCCGCCGTCAGGGTATCCGCTTTTAAATGTGGGCCAATCTCAGCAGTCTTTTGTGGAATGGCTGTAAGAACAGGGAAGCGGAGGGCTTTTAAGCTCACGCTCAAAGAAGCCCTCCTGAACAAACAAACAACTATTACATGCCGGTGTAGACGCCGTCCTTGATGACGACAGCCTTCGGGGCCTTTGAAACCTCGCCGGTGGCCTGCCAGGTCATGCTCTCGCCGGTGATACCGTCAAAGCTCATGGTGGTGAACTCGGCGATCAGCTTCTCACAGACGTCGGCGGCGGGCATCTCAGCGGTGACGCCGGCCTTTTCGCAAGCCTGTGCAATCGCGTAGATGCAGTCATAGCCGTCAGCCGCGAACTGGTTGGGAATCTCGCCGTAAGCAGCCTGATATTTGGCAACGAAGTTCTTGGTCGCTTCGTCCTCGGCATCGGCCGAGAAGGGGGTCAGCAGCATAAGGCCCTCGGCCAGCGTCTTGTCAAAGTTCTCAAGGGTCAGAATGCCGTCAAGACCGTCACAGCCGAAGAACTTGGGCGAGTAACCCATGCTTCTGGCCTGCGAGAGAATCAGCGCAGCGGGGGTGTAGTAGATGGGCAGGAAGACCAGATCGGCGCCCGCGTTCTTGGCCTCGGTCAGCTGCACGCTGAAATCGGTCGCGGTGTCGTCGGTGAAGGTGGTAGCCACAACAATTTCAAGGTTCTTCTCCTTGGCCTGAGCCGCAAACTTCTCATAGATGCCCTGCGAATAAGCGTCGGCGTTATTGTAGATGACCGCAACCTTGGTCGCAAGCTTGTTGTCGGCCAGATAATCCGCCGAAGCGACACCCTGGTTGGGGTCGGTGAAGCAGATCTGGAAGACATTGTCCTTGCCCTCGATAACCTTGGTCGAAGAAGCCGAGGGGGTCAGCGTGAAGACGCGGTCGGCGTAGGTCTCAGAGGTAACGGCCAGTGCGGGCGAGGTCGTCACAGTGCCGTTGAGCACCTGCACGCCCCAGTCCTTGAGCTTGTTGTAAGCGTTAACCGACTTCTCAGCGTCGTGCTCATCGTCCTGATAATTGAGCGCGTACTGCTGACCGCCCTTGGCGTTGATTTCGTCGATCGCGATCTGCGCGCCGTTTCTGGCAGCGGTGCCGTAAACGGCCGCGGGGCCGCTGACCGGGCCGATGCCGCCGATCTTAATCGCGGCGGTAGCCGTTGAAGATCCGGCGGGGGTAGAGCTGCCTGCCGCAGAAGACGCGGGGGTAGAGGCGGAACTGCTGCTGCCACCCGAGCATGCGCCCAGCGACATAATCATAGCAACCGCCAGCATGGCTGTGATAATCTTCTTCATTTAAATATTCTTCCTCTCTCGTTTTCATCTATACAAAAAACCGGCCTCGTCATAACAGACGGAGCCGGTTTGAGTATATGCCCATCAACTCAATCTCGGTTCTGACATTTTACGACGCACTATTAAGTTATCGCAGCTAATTATAATGGCCGCCCCCGCGAGCAGTACGGCTACAGCCGGCGCCAAAACTCGTACAAATAGCGCGAGGGTCAGGAGTACAATAAAAATGGACGCCACAATAATGGCGTCCCCAGTCAACATAGCAGAAGCGGACATAAAATGAGAGCAGACCGAATGAGCTTCCGCCATATTGGCAGAAGAGCCTGTAGCATGGTAATTTGCCGTGCGCAAACTCATCATCATCATCCGTCGCTCCCTTCAATTAAAATCTTATGATAGTTCAACATTTTAAAGCAATAAGCCAAAAATGTCAATGGTCATATTTCACAGTACAAAAATTGATAAATAAGATTTCAATATCCATTATAAATAAAAATATTGATTTTGTCGGACGCCCAAGAACACATCGTCAGAACTTTGACGATTTTGACTCAAATAAGCCTCTATACCTGCAAAAGAAATGCCTATTTACCACTTTTTATTGGGAAATTATGTATTAACTCTATTTGGTGTGCAACTTAAAATTTTACTTCCTGCAAAAATATTTTCGCACAAAAGCCTCCGCCAAAGGAACTTAGACCCCTAAAACCAGAGATTTTGGCCGGCATTTGGCGCCCGCGCGACAGCCATAACGGGTAACGCGGAATGTCGATTTGGCAGGAAGCGTTGCCGCTGTTTTAATGTTTACTAATTTTATCAACTTTTGCTTGACAAGGAATTTTCGATATGCTATTATAGCCGCAGTTAGTCAAGAATAACCAACTGGTCGCCGCATCGGTTAGCAATAGCTAACCTCGCGCCGACCTTTACCTGAAGGGGGATGTTGATGAGCGTTATAATCATAGGCGGTAACGAATGCATGGAGCGATTATATCAGGAGACCTGTCTGGAGCATGGCTATAAGCGCGCCAAAGTCTTTACCAAAACCGGCGGAGAAATGAGGAAGCAGCTTGGGGCTGCCGACCTGTATATTCTTTTTACCAACACGGTGTCGCATAAGATGGCTATTACCGCCTTGGGCGAAGCAAAGCGGCACAATGCCCGCGTTGAACGCTGTCACAGCAGCAGCCTGTGCGCGCTTCGAGCCATTCTGAAAAATCATTGCCCGAAGGGATGCGAGGGATGCTGTGACAACTAAGTTTGAACGCCATCTGATCGAGCATTGCGCGCCGACGCTGGCCGGCATCAAGGTCGGCAATCTGTTCAACTGTAAGACCGACACGGAGGATGATATCGGAGCGATCATAGAAGATTGGAACGCCCGTTTTCTGAACAAAGGCGTTCAGGTCCGGTTGATTAAAGACACCGCCGGCGGCGCGCTCGTCTATGTGTTCAGGCCCGCCATGCTCTCAAAGCTGCTCGCACGCAGAGAGGTCGCCCGCTTTTTGGACGGTTGTGGCTTTTCGGGCTGTCAGGGCCTTGAGGGTTATATCGAAAGGCTGGGCGGCCATATCCGCGCGGCAGACTGCTTCCCGCACGAGATCGGTATATTTTTAGGATATCCGTTGCAGGACGTGCAGGGCTTTATACAAAACAAGGGTAGAGATTTCAGCCTTTGCGGCTTTTGGAAGGTCTATTCCGACCCGCAGCACGCCGAAAAGCTGTTTGCGCAGTACCGCAAATGTTTCGGTGTCTATAAGACGCTGTTTGAAAACGGACGTAGTATCCTTCAGCTGACCGTGGCGGCCTAATAATAGCCACAGCCATACAAATAGGACATTATTATAGTTTTGGAAAGGAACATCATCATGAAGAAAATTGCGATTGTTTATTGGAGCGGCACCGGCAACACCGAGGCCATGGCCAACGAAATTGCCGCCGGCGCCAAGGAGGCGGGCGCTGAGGTGTCGCTGTTTACGCCCGCCGATTTTACGCCCGATATGATTTCCGGCTTTGACGCGTTGGCGTTCGGCTGCCCTTCGATGGGCGCCGAGGAGCTCGAGGAAATTGAGTTTGCACCGATGTTTGGCGCGGTTGAAAGGCGGCTCGCCGGCAAGGCGGTTGCGCTGTTTGGCTCTTACGGCTGGGGCGACGGCCAGTGGATGCGCGACTGGCAGTCCCGCTGCAGCGACGCGGGCATCAATCTGATTGGCGACGGATTGATCGTCAACGAAACGCCTAACGACGACGACATTGCACAGTGCAGAGCTTTGGGACAGTCGCTGGCCTGATTGGTACGGCCAAAAAGCAGTTTTACTTAAGTTTCACTCCCGGCCTTAACAGGCCTTAACCCTCACTCCAACTCTATTGCGATGCAAAACGGGGCTGCCCTCTGTGGCGGCCCCGTTTTGTTGTATTTGAAACGACCGAATCTGCCGGTAGCCGAACATTCATTGCTTTAGCTTTAAGCATTGAGCGAAGTGAATGGCAATAGATTAACTGCTTTAGCGCTCGCGGCACGTGTGATACGCTTGGGGGGAATTTTCACGGTCCTTGAGCGGCGCACCGATAATATGCCCCTTTTAAAGCTAGTGATTTTGATTTGCTTTTTGCTTGGTTTTGAACATTATCAAAATGGTTATTCGGTTTTAGCGGTTTGCGCCGTTTATAGTCAAGCGACCTAAAAGTCAACTTGCAACGATTTGGGTTATAACCGCCATTCTGATATCATTGACAGTATAAATACACCGCAAATGGAGATCATGAAGATAAGATTATTGCAAAAGAGGCCAATATGCAGTATTTAATTTCATTTTTAGAAGGCGTCATCTCCTTTATATCCCCCTGCCTTTTGCCGATGCTGCCGATCTATGTCTCTTATTTTGCCGCAGGCGACACTGATACCACCGACAAAACGACGCTTAAAAACGCGCTGGGCTTTGTGCTGGGCTTTACGCTCGCCTTTGTCGCGCTCGGTCTGTTTTTTGGCATATTGGGCAGCTTTTTGCTCAATTACGCCGTTGTCGTCAACATCGTCTTGGGCGGCCTGATCGTTTTGTTCGGGCTGGGCTTTATGGGGGTGATCAAGCCGATTTTTGACCTGCACGGCGCGAACCGTGCCAATACTGAGAACCTCAGTTTTTTAAAGGCCGTCTCGTTCGGTATGATCTTTTCAATCAGCTGGACGCCCTGCGTCGGCGCGTTTCTGGGTACGGCGCTAGCGATGGCGTCGGCAAGCGGTTCGGCTCTGCAAGGAACGCTGATGCTGCTGTGCTTTTCGGCCGGACTTGGCATCCCTTTTATTCTCTCCGCCCTGCTGATCGATAAGCTCAAGACCGCCTTTGATTTTATTAAGCGCCATTACAAAACCATTAACTTTATCTGCGGCCTTTTTCTGGTCGTCATCGGCGTTTTGATGATGACGGGCCAGCTTGGCCGGTTCCTAAGCCTGCTCGGCAGCTAAGAAAGGAAAGTTTGAACATGACCGATAGAAGAAAATTAGTCGTCACCATCACCGTACTTCTTTTGACGATGATCATTTCCGCAGCTATTTACAATAATTATAAAGACCGTGTCGATCCCTCAACCGGTGAGCTGACCCGAACGGCACAGCTCGAAAACGAGATACCGGTTCTGCCAGATATCCCCGATGCGCTGGAGGTTGTTACAAAAGCCTCTGACTTTACCATGCTGGATGCGCAGGGAAACAGCGTTTTGCTCTCAAGCTTTGAGGGCAAGCCGGTGGTGCTGAATTTCTGGACCTCGTGGTGCAGCTACTGCAAGGCCGAGATGCCCGACTTTGAGGAGGCCTATAAGCAGTACGGTAATCAAGTTCAATTTGTGATGCTAAACGCCACAAAATCAGAAAAAAACAGCGCGGACGGCGAAGACTTTATAAAGAGCACCGGATATACCTTCCCTGTTTTTTATGATCCCGACGGCAACGCGACGACGCTATACGCTATCCGCGGCTTCCCCGCCACGATATTCATCGACAAGGACGGGAATATCACCGAGAAAAGTCTCGGTAAAATCACCCGCGCAAAGCTCGATGAAAATATTCAAAAATTAATTGCTGCTTAAAAATAGCGCCGCAAAAGCCTGCCCGAACAAGGCAGGCAGCCCTACGGCCAACCGACATCGCACAAGCCGCCCCGGAATGTTCCGGGGCGGCTTTTATCAGTTCGACTTATTGCTCGGATTGGCAGCGCCATTAAGCTCTCGTCTGCCGCACGGATACCCCACCCTAGATACCCGTCCTCACCTTTATTCAGGCTCAACAGTGCTGCACAGCCGTTTGCATTTGGAGTCGTCAAATTAAGGCCACTATTGCCGAAACGGCTATTTTATCGTATACTCGATAAATAGACGCGGGGTGCGCCAATCGGCAGAACGGCGTTCTGGCGCGGTTTAAAGGCGCACGCATCCGCGATGTCCGTACAAGCTGCCGTCTGAACCGAAGGGGTGGGATTAAATGTCTATCACAGTTGCGGATGCATTACAAATAGGCGGACTTTCGCGTTGCAGGCTTCTGGCCGGGAGCGGCGGACTAGACCGTACAGTCAGCTATATCGACGCGATGGAGATCCCCGACATTCAGCCGTGGCTAAAAAAGAATGTACTGGTGATTACGACCGGGTATTCCATACGGGACGATGTTTCGGCCCTGCCCCGCCTGATCAGCGCCTTGAGCGAGGTCGGCGCAGCCGGGTTGGCTATAAAAACGCGGTTTTTGGGCAATATCCCCTCCGAGGTTATTTGTCTGGCCGACCGGCTTGCGGTGCCGCTTATTGAAATTCCGCACGACACGTCGTTTGTCGAGCTGGCCATGCCGCTAATGAAGGCCATGGTCGGCGAGCATAATCGCAATTTAGAGTTTTCTGAGCAGATGAATCAGAAGTTCCTTGAGCTTGAGCTTAACAACGGCAGCTTTGACAGCATTGCAAAAACGCTTGCCAATCTGATCGGCCTCGCAATTGTCATCGCGTCCCGTTCATTTTCGGTGCTGGCTGCCAGCGAGGACAGCCCGCACCAACTGCCGCCCGCGCTGCTGGCTCAGGATGGCAGCAGCGGTTTTAAGCTGAGCGGGCGTGTCTGCGACTGTCTGGCCGAGGCCCGTGGCGGCGACGTTTTGCTTAATCCCGAGCTGCCCGGGCTGCCGCGCCTGACGGTGCGCTGTGTGGTGATACGCAAGCAAATATGCGGCTATATCTGTGTGCTCGGGCAAGATCGCCCGCTGAGCGATATGCAGCTCATTGTGCTCCACCATGCCGCGACGAGCGTCGCGCTTGAAATTTCAAAGCTGCAAAAGCTCGACGAGCATGTGCGGTTTATGCAAAACAGCCTGTTTATCGACCTGCTGGCCGGGAATGTCAAATCGGCGGCTGAGGCCGAAAGCCGCGCCAGACTGCTGCGCTGGCCGGTTCTGCCGGCGCGGCTGGCGCTCGTTGATGTCGACCGGTTCGGTGCGGTTATCCGCAATTTTAGCGAGGAAAGAATTCAGGCGCTTAAAGAAAGCCTGCACCAGACGATCTGCGACTGTTTGGCGTCTTATTCCTACCCTTATATTGCTTTAATTTACGGCAACAGCGTGGTCGTTCTTTTGTCCGACGCCTTTCCGGCGCAGGAATTGACCCAGGCGTTCAGCGTCATCTTTGGTCTGATCAAAAACCGATACGGCATTTCGGTCACGGTCGGCATCTCGGACCCGTGCGGCAGCTATGTAACGCTGCGCGCCTTCTACGAGGAGGCCTGCGATGCCGTCGCAATCGGGCGGGCAGCCAGCGCGAACAGCCCGGTGCAGATGATTTCAAACGTCCGCTTTGAACAGGCGCTGCTCAAATGCTGCTCGACCGAATATTTTCACCAATACGTGCAGAATACGGTCGGAAAGCTTGAGCAGTACGACCGGCAGCATCAAACCGAGCTGACTAAAACGCTGGATATATTGATTGAGAACATGGGGGCCCGACAGACCACCGCCGAGAAGCTGTATATTCACCGCAACACCCTTGCAAACCGGCTGGCTAAAATCGAGAAAATAATCGAGCTCGATCTGTCAAACGAAAATCTCTACCGTCTGGGCTTTGCCTTGCGAATTCGATATTACATTTGATTTTGCAGCCCTTCGATGTGCAACCTGCACATCGAAGGGCGTTTTTTCGTTTCAGCTTGAATATCGACAGGCGATAATGAAGTTGTTATACTAAAGAACAATCAAATTGGCCGGTACATTTAAAAACTAATCGCGCTTTCAGGACGTTCAGTAGTGGCGCTGCACGAAAAGGTGTCGCGCTCTTTTTGTACCCTTTCTTGCAAGGGGCGCAGCGCAAAAATTATGAGAAAGGAGAAACCCGGCCGCCCTCCCGCCAATATTTAGTTGTTCCCTCAACCCCACCGCTGCCGTCCGGCCGCAAAGCCGGACCCCGAAAAAAGGAGATGACATTGATGAAGAAAGAAAAAATTCCCGAGTCACAGGTTATCACCGCGTCAGAGCATCCCAAGGCCTTTGAGCCAGCCGTGCTGATCCTCAATATTGTAATGTGCTGTCTGGGTGCCATTATCGGGCTGGAGCTCATTGTGCGAACCGGCGTAACGCCAAACACCTCTATTGTTGGTGCGTTGTTCGCGATTCTGATTTCTCGCTTACCGATCGCATTCCTAAAGAAGTATCGCAGCATTCACCGTCAGAACCTCATTCAAACCGCGATTTCGGGCGCGACCTTTGCGGCGGCCAACTGCCTGCTGCTGCCGATCGGTATTCCGGTCGTCATGGGAAGACCCGATCTCGTCTTCCCGATGCTGATCGGTGTCTTTCTGGCCACCTGCATCGACGCGACGATTCTCTACAAAACCTTTGATTCTGAGATGTACCCCGCCGAGGGCGCATGGCCTCCCGGTGTGGCTGCGGCAGAATCGATTCTGGCCGTCGTAGAAAAAGGGCGTAAGGCCTTTTTGCTGGTTATCGGTATCGTTATCGGTTGGGTCGGCAAAATCGCGGGTATTCCCACCGACCTTTTAGGCGTCTCGTGGTTCGGCGATTTTTACGCCATGCTGGCATTGGGCGTCGGCTCGATCATTATCGGCGTTATCAAGACCAACGGCTTTGTTGTGTCGCTGTTCGGACACAGCGCAACGCTGGTCTCCGGGCTGTTCGGTGCGGATTTTGTTTTCAGCAACCACGCCATGATCAACTATATGCCTCACGGCGCGATGATCGGAGCGGGCGCCGTCTCACTGCTGCAGTGCGCGTTTATGCTGTTTAAAAAGAGCGATGACGACGCGACCGCAGCCGGAAAATTCACAAGCAGCATGAGAACGCTCAAGAGAACACTCGGCTGGGGCTATATCGCCTATTTTGTGGTGGCGATTCTGATAGCGGTTATCACCGGCATCTACAGCGGCATGGGCTTTGTGCAGCTGCTGCTCTGGCTGATCTTCGCGGCGTTCGCGGCCATCGCCTCTGAATTGATCGTCGGTATTTCGGCCATGTATTCGGGCTGGTTCCCGGGCTTTGCCACCGCGCTGATCTTTTTGTTGGTCGGCATGCTCATGGGCTTCCCGCCTATGGCGCTCGCGATGCTGGTCGGCTATACGGCGGCGACCGGCCCCGCTTTCTCGGATATGGCTTATGACTTAAAATGCGGCTACATCCTCAGAGGCTCGGGTGCTGACCCGGCGCTTGAGAAAGAAGGGCGCAAGCAGCAGTTCTACTGCGAGATTTTCTCCTTCTTTATCGCGTTCGCCATGGTCGCGTTCCTTGCGAATACTTACTTTAGTCAGGGCATGTTCGCCCCCGTCAGCAAAACCTTTGCCACCACCATTGACGCGGGCACCAGCGCCGAGGTGGCTAAGTGGCTGGCGATCTGGTCGATTCCGGGCGCTATCATCCAGTTTATCGGCGGCAAGCGGCAGATCGGCATTCTGTTCGCCACCGGCCTGTTGGTCGGCAGCATCATGAACGGCCTGACCATCATTGTCGGCCTCGCCATCCGTCTGATCGCCGTCCATCAAAACAAAGAGAACGAGCAGGTGCTCAACATTCTGGGCGCCGGCGCGTTGGCCGGAGCTGCGGTCTACAGCTTCTTCACCGCCACACTGGGTCTGGCAAAACACAAGTAATCCCATTTTTATCCCCCTGTTTTAAAATCTGCCGCGCGATTCCCGTGCTTATCCCTGAAAAGAGATAAGCACGGGCTGCGGGCGCGTCCCCCACAAAGCCCGTACCGGCTTTGATTATGGCGCACATCAAAACCGCGAACGACGGTTTACAGTCTATGCGGCCCCTTTATATTCCCTGAATTTTTGCAAAGTAAGGAGGGCAATGCCCATGGAACTATCAGACGCCATCAGCCGCAGAAGAAGCATTCGCAAATTTGTCGACCGTCCTGTGGCGACCGAGCTGCTGGCCGAGCTGGTTCGCGCGGGCGCGGTTGCGCCCAGTGCCAGCAATCTTCAGGCCTGGCAGTTTGTTGTCATTAACGAACCCGAGCTGGTGCGAAAGGTCGACCTGTTCAGCCCCGGACTCAGCGGAAGGCCGCCCGCGATCATCGCCATCTGCTCGGATATGGACTACGCCGGTGCGCACGGGTCGGTCAATTCTGAGATCTACGGTTGCATCATGGACGCGTCGATGGCCGGTGAAAACATTATGCTCAAGGCGCTGGAGTTTGATCTTGGCACCTGTGCCATCAAATCTTATAACGCGGCGGCGGTCGCCAAGCTGCTAAAGCTGCCCGATCACTTTCGGATCGAGCTTTTGATCTCGGTCGGATACCCCGAGGGCGATCTAAAGCCTCGCCGCCTGCGCCCGCTCGAAGAAATTCTGCACTGGAACATCTGGGAGGAAGCGACATGAATGAACAGACGTATCAAACCAGCTTAGAGCTGCTGATCTACATGTTAACCAGCGCGGCCGCCTTGGGCGGCGAACCTAAAATTTACGGTCCGCTGAGGCTGGCCACCGCCTCCCAGCGGCTCGGGCAGATGATGCTCGACCATGATCCGGAAAACCAGATTCTTCGGGAGCTCGTGGATATCATAGAGAACGGCAAGCACAAGACCATGTCCGACGAGGCAGGCTTTTACGCGATGCTGCAGGACGCGGTCGCCAAGCTTGTCGATCTGATGTAATACCGCCACTTCCCCACAATCATCTTGCGGATGATACAAATAATTCAACGGAGGAACAGCAATGCTCATTAAGCAGATTATTGAGGCTTTTGATATTTTAGACAGCAGCACCGTCACCGGTGCCGACGTTGAACGCTACTTAAAGGCGATCAAGCCGGATGCGCAAACCGAGGTTTATGAATTAAAGGGCCCTCAGGGCAGCACCGATATGGTCAAGGTTCGCATTCCGGGCGCCCAGGGCAAGGCCTGCGGCGGCACGGCCCCCACCATCGGCATTTTAGGGCGGTTGGGCGGCATCGGCGCACGGCCCGAGGTCATCGGGTTTGTGTCGGACGGCGACGGCGCGCTGGCGGCCATTGCCGTTGCGGCTAAGCTGTTGGATATGCAGCAAAAGGGCGATTACCTCGAGGGCGACGTCTTTATCTCCACCCAGATTTGTCCCCACGCGCCGACGGCGCCGCACAAGCCGGTGCCGTTCATGGGCTCGCCGGTCGAGATGTCACAGGTGAACCGCGAGGAGGTCTCTCCCGAGCTCGACGCGATTCTATCGGTCGATACCACCAAGGGCAACCGCGTCATCAACACCCGGGGCTTTGCGATTTCGCCGACCGTCAAGGAAGGCTATATTCTGAGAACCTCCGAGGATTTGCTCGAGCAGATGCAGATTACGACCGGGCGGCTGCCCTATGTCTTCCCGCTCGCGACGCAGGACATCACCCCTTACGGCAATGATCTGCACCATCTCAACAGCATTCTTCAGCCGTCGACCGCCACGAATGCCCCCGTGGTCGGCGTCGCCATCACGACCGAGGTCATGGTGCCCGGCTGCGCCACCGGCGCCAGCCATTTTGCCGACGTGGAGGAAGCGTCGCGCTTCATGCTCGAAGTCGCCAAATATTTTGGCAAGGGCGATCTTAAATTCTACGATGAGGCGGAATTCGCCCATATGAAGCAGCTTTACGGCCCGATGAACCATCTGATGACCCTTGGTAACCAAAATTAACACGCAGCGTCAGGAGGGAGCTTTTATGAAAATAGGTGCCATTACCATCGGGCAAGCGCCCAGAACCGATGTCACCGATGATATCCTGCATATTTTCGGCGGTAAAATTGAACTGCTGCAGCGGGGCGGGCTCGACGGTCTGACCGCCGTGCAGATTGCGGAATTCAAACCCGGCCCCGAGGATTATGTGCTGGTTTCGCGCTTAAACGACGGCAGCTCGGTAACCTTTGCCGAGCGCTTCATCCTGCCCAGATTGCAGGAATGCATCAACGAGCTCGAGGCCGAGGGTGTGCGGCTGATTATGTTTTTCTGCACCGGCGACTTTCCGGACAGCCTGACCGCGCATGTGCCGCTCGTCTACCCCTGCGACATATTAAATCAGGTTGCGCCGCTTTTAAGCAAGCAGTCAAACATCGTCACTGTCACCCCCTCTCCGCTTCAGGTGGCGCAATGCGAGCAAAAATGGGCGAACTTTGTCAAAACGGTCAAGGCGGTTCCGGCCTCGCCCTACGGCCCGTTTGAAGACTTAGAGCGGGCCGCCGAAGAAATTGCCGCAATGGACGCCGACCTCGTCATTCTGGACTGCATCGGCTTTACGCAGGAAATGAAGAATATGTTCGCCAAAAAGACCGGCAAGCTGGTTGTACTGCCCAGAACGCTGCTGGCACGCGTCATTTCTGAGCTGACCGACGTCGAATAGGGGGCGGCTGCATGGATTTAGTTGAAATCTCCCGCAACATCCTGATCGATTGCATGGGCGTCAAGCCGAAGGAAGAGGTGCTGATTGTCACCGACGACACCCGAATTCCGATCGCGCAGGCCCTTTATGAGGGCGCGCGTTCGCTGGGCTGCGAGGCGATGCTGACGGTGATGCAGGAGCGGACGCTCAACGGCGAGGAGCCCCCCGGCACCGTCGCTGAGGCGATGCGTGCGGCCGACGTTGTGCTCTGCCCCACCGCAAAATCGCTGACCCACACCAACGCGCGCATCAACGCCGCCAAGGCGGGCACCCGCGTGGCAACGATGCCGGGCATTACCGAAGAGATGTTCGGGCGCGGCGCTATGACCGCCGATTACGCCGAGGTGGCGCGGCTGACCGATAAAATCACCCGATTGCTGACCGACTGCAAAACCGCCCGCATCGAAAAGGACGGCTGCGTGCTGACGCTGAACCTTGAGGGGCGTCAGGGCGTGCCGAGCCCCGGTGTCTACAAGCTGCCGGGGCAGTGCGGCAACCTGCCCTCTGGCGAGGCGTACATCGCCCCGCTTGAGGACGGCGTCAACGGCGAGATGATTATTGACGGTTCAATGGTGGGCATCGGTAAACTCGCGTCACCGCTGCGGGTGGTCATCCGGGACGGAAAGCTGCAATCGATCAACGGCGAGAAAAGTGCGCTTTTACAGGTGCTGCTCGCCAACGAACGCAACGCCACGGTGGGCGAGCTTGGGATCGGCACTAACCGCGCCGCCATTTTAAACGGCGTTATCCTTGAGGACGAAAAGGTGTACGGCACGGTGCATATCGCCTTTGGCACCAACACCTCGTTTGGCGGCGTCAATAAGGCCGACTGCCATATGGACGGCATCATTTTAAAGCCAACCCTGTATTTTGACGACCAACTGATTATCGACCGGGGGAATTTTGTCGTCTGACACCCCCTTGTAAAAGGAGATGAAAGCCAATGTTTCAGGTAGGCGTTATCCGTGTGCTGACCTCGGAGGATCAAGAATTTGTCGATCTGCACGGCAAGGTTATCGAGGCGCATTTTCCGGGCATCCGGTGCGTTTCAAAATGCATCCCCGACCAGTGGGAGGGCATTCACAGCCACGAATTAGAGCAGATTGCGGTACCCAAGATCGTGGAGACCGCTAAATCGTTTGAGAACGTCGATATGATCATTGTCAGCTGCGCCGACGACCCCGGCGTGGTGGAGATCCGGCAGGCGCTGCCCGGTATGCCGGTGACGGGCGGCGGCGAGACCACCGCCGCGCTGGCACTCAAATACGGGCAAAAAATTGCGATTCTTGGCATTGTCGACTATGCGCCCAAGGCGTATCTGCGCATGATTCCCGACAACATTATCGCCGTCGGCAAACCCGAGGGCGTCGACAGCACACTCGATCTGATGACCCCCGAGGGTCGGGCAAGCTGCCTTAAAACGGCCCGCGAACTCAAAGAAATGGGTGCCGAGGTCATCGCGCTGGGCTGCACCGGCCTGACGACCATCGGCATCGCGCAGGAAATTGAGCGCGCGGTCGGCATCCCGGTGATCGATCCGGTGCTGGCCGAGGGAACCTTTGCGTACTTTGAAGCGATCCGACATTCTAAGCGAAACGGGGAATAAATGATGATTAAATTGACAAAAGAACAATGCCTACACGCGTTGTACGGCGGACTGCTGCTCGGCGGCGGTGGCGGCGGCAGCTTAAAGCTGGGCATGGCGGCGCTTGAGGAAGCGTTTTTACACACCGACACACTCACGCTGCTGGATGTTTCTGAACTGTCGCCGCAGGATATGCTTGTAAACGTGTCGCTGGTCGGCGCGCCCTCAGCCAAGGACACCTGCGTGACCGCCGAGCACTGGAAGACGGTGCTCGCGAACCTCGAGTCGAACAGCGGCATGAAGATCGCGGGCTTTACCACCTGCGAAAACGGCGGCGTCTCGACCTCCAACGGTTGGATTATTTCAGCGCTCACCGGCATTCCGCTCGTGGACGCGCCAAGCAACGGCCGCGCGCACCCCACCGGCGTGATGGGCAGCATCGGCCTCAACCGCGATCCTGACTATGTGGCGGTGCAGTCCGCCGCCGGCGGTAAGGGCGAGCGCTATGTCGAAACGGTCACCAAGGGCAGCCTGACGGCGACCTCCCACCTCGTGCGCCAGACCTCGGTGGCGAGCGGCGGCATGTGCTGTGTGCTGCGCAACCCGGTTACAGCGGACTATGCCAAGTCACATGCCGCCGTCGGCGCGATTGCGCAGGCGCTCTCACTCGGCGAGGGCTATCTGGCCCGACTGGGCAAAACGTCTGAGCTGTTAGCGTTTTTAGAAGCGGAATACGGCGCGCAGGTGGTCTGCCGCGGTACGGTTTGCGATTACAGCCTGAGCATGGATGGCGGTTATGACGTCGGCGCACTGCATATTAAGACCGACGACGGCGACTACGCGCTGTCGTTCTGGAACGAGTATATGACGTTGGATAAGGACGGCGTACGGGTAGGTACCTTCCCCGATCTTCTGGCGACGCTCGACGCTTCGACCGGACTCGCGATTTCTAGCGCGGAGATCGGCGACGGCATGCCGGTCGTCGTCTTGAAGATTCCGGCCGCCCGATTGATTCTGGGTGACGGCATGCGGCAGAAGCCACTGTTTGAGGAGGCGGAAGTCATTCTCAAACGCGAGCTGGTCAAATATCAGCCCGATTTATTTAAGGATTGATAAACGGGCATAAGCGCAGGATATCCGCCGCGTGTGCGGCGGATATCCTGTTTTACTCTCAAAAAAATCAAAGCCGCTGCGGATAATTACCAAGGATGGTCAACAACAAAAAACCGCTTGAGAATCTGGTTCTCAAGCGGTTTTTAATTAAGACAAAAGGGTTATGGGCATTCTGTTCAGCGTCAGCGGGCGTTTTGTGTACGCCTTATCGACAACTCAACGAAATTTACGCCCATTGCAACGCTTTTTAAGCGAGCCTTGAAAGGCCTCATCCATCTGCCGGCGAAATATTTATATCTGCTTAATACTTCGACGCGCCAATGGCCGTTTCGGCAAATGCCTGCGGCGCTTGGGTTGGTTCAAAGACGGGGTGGCCCTGCTGTTTGAGCTTAAACTGGCTCGCCAGATTGCTGAGCACCTTGGCCTGCGCGGACAGCTCCTCGCTTGCCGCAGCGCTCTGCTGCGCGGTAGAGGAATTGGACAGTATGACCGAGGAGATCTTGTCAACGCTTGAGGTGATGTGCGAGATCGAGAGGCTCTGTTCCTGAGAGGCCGACTGAATCTCACCGGCGCCGCGCGCGATCTCCCGCGCGTCAACCAGAACGGTGCCGAGCATCTGCGCCATCGAATCGGTCAGACCTTTGCCCGTCTCGACCGATTTAACCGAAACATCGATCAGTTCGGCCGTACTCTGCGCCGCCAAAGCGCTTTTTGCCGCCAGATTCCGCACTTCGTCCGCCACCACGGCGAAGCCCTTGCCGGAAGCGCCCGCTCTGGCGGCTTCGACCGCCGCGTTGAGCGCCAATATGTTGGTTTGGAAAGCAATATCCTCAATCGTTTTATTAATCTTTATAATCTCCTCGGAATTCCGCTGGATGTCGTTCATCGCGCCCAACAACAGCCGCATCTGCTGCTCACTCTCGTCTAGGCTTGTACCCATCTTCTGGGCCTTGCCGTTGAAGACGCTGGCGCTCTCAGCGGTGTAGTTGATCTTGGTGACGATCGCGCCCACAGCGTCGGAAAGCGCCTCAATGGCGGCGTTCTGCTCGTTAGCGCCCTCTGCCAGAAGCTGCGAGCTGGACGCAACATGTCCCGCGCCGGCCGAAACCTGCTCGGACGCCTGATCCAGCCTGCCGAGCGTGTCGGAAATCTGCTCGGTAAATTTTTCGATCGAAAGGCCGATATTGGTGAAGTCCCCAATAAACTGCTGCGCGGGCAGGTCAAAATTGCCCTGCTCCATCTGTTTCATCGACCGGTCAATACGGGAGACATAGTCCGAAAGGGTATCAATCGACGCCCGCATACTGTTGGCGAGCATCCCCAGCTCGTTCTTGGCTGTGTAGGTGATCCGGCTCTGCAAATCGCCACTCGCCAGGCGCTCCATCCCCTGCTCAAGCGTTTTGATCGGCAGCAGAATTTTCTTGCGGATGATCCCCACAATAAAGAGCAGCGCAATAAGGTTGATGCCTAAGTTAAGCAGACTGACGATTTTGAGCTTGATAATGCCCTGCGCGGAAAACTGCTCCGCCTGTGAAACGGCGTCGTTGCACTTGGTGAAGAGCTCCTCACTGTTGGCCATCAACGTGGCGTCGCTGGCACTGCCTGCGCCCATGAGCGGGCGCATCTGCTCCTGCCAATAGGTGCGAATCTGCTGCATCTGTGCAACGAGCACCTCGTCCTGCGGCACCGGCAGATCAAGCTCGGCGTTGCCCTCGATGAGGCCATCCATCACCTTTTCCACCTTGGCAATCTGCTCATCCACCGGCTCGTCCAGCAGATACAGCTTCATGATGCGCTGTGTTGCGCCGCGGACGACGCCGCAGTAATTTACAATCTTGCCGTTGCTTTGGTTCTGATCCAGCAGCAGGAACATAAGCCCCGTACCCAAAACGCTCAGCAGCGCAAGACCAAACATAATACTGTAGATCATTTTTTTAATGCTCATATTTTCATCCCCTTTAAAACTTATGACAGATTTGCATTTGCGGGAAAGGACGCTACAGGCTTGCGAATTTGGGAAGAGGCGACGTGCTAAAAAGGCCCCGGAAATGCGACAAAAAATAGGAATATATTTTGTTATTCTACAATTAAAAGAAAAATAAGTCAACAATAATATATAACATTATCCAGCCTTAAATGGCAGATTGGCGCGGCAATTTAATATCCTACGGTGTGTTCCGTTTAAGTTGAGCCAATTCCCACATTTTCGCCAACGGCTTGGTGTAAGGGCCCTGAAAAAGCATACCATAATCGACCGCAAAAAGGACGAGGGAAAGCCCCTCGTCCTTTTTGCGCCGATTCAATTATAATTACGCGGCAGCATGAATGAAAAACGATATTACGCAAAAAAGCGCAGCAAGAACTGGTAATATCCGATCATGATAACCATAAAAACCAGTGCAACCGGAAGCGTCTTGCGCACTAAATCACCCATTGTAATACCAAAATACTCGGTAACGACAGCTAGACACACATGGGTGGGCGAGATCTGGCTGGCGGCATGACACATGCTCATTAATAAAACCATCAAGGGCATGCCCGCGCCCGGGATGGCGCTGAAGGCCATGGTCGTCCCGAGGGCGATGATACCGCTGGTACCGCTGACGATACCGCCGAAAAAGAAAAGCAGCGAAAACACCACAAATATTGGAATCGGAAATTGTCCAAAAAAGTCTGGCAGGGTATTGATAACACCGGTATGGTCGATAAACTCTTTAAACACAAGAATCAAAAAGGTATTGCCCAGCATACGCATTTCAATGGCTTTGCGAAACATGGGTTTGAGCTCTACCCATTGAAAGCGATATACAAACAGAGCGGCTATGATGACCATTGCAACCGAGCGCACAACCGACATATGAAAGCCAAGAATGAGCAGGATAATCAGCACGAGTGACCACAGGTGCTGTATCAGACCAATGAAGTCCCCCCATTTGTTCTGGCTTGGCGGCGTGCCTGTGTCCTTGGGGAGCTTGCGCAGGTAGAGAAAATACCCCAGCGCAAACATAACGCAGACGGGAAAAATCATCCCAACCATGAAGGGTGCAATATCGACCCCGGAAAGATTGCTCATCAAAAGGACGCCGGTATAAGTGGGCAGTGTGCTTTCAGGGATATGCCGAAACCAGCTTGCAACAAACCCCTGCTCTTTTCGGTCGAGATAACCGTCGGTTGTCTCCTTGACAATGTCGCCGCATAAAATCATCGCTGCCGCAGACGGGAGAAGGCCTATAAAAAGCGGCGCAAAAGACGCGTTAATTCGCCTATTATTAAAAAGACCGTTTAAGTCCTGCTGCGCCAGTTTAATCTGCTGGCGCTTTTCCAGCATTCTTTGCAGAAAGGTGATCAAATACAATATGACCAGAATGGACATGGCGCTCCAGCTGCTGACAACCTTTATGAGCAACCTCCCCATTTGGGACAGCGCGATGCCATACAGAACCCCTGTCGCCATTATGCCAGCCGAGACGGCCTGATATAAAGGACGTCTGCACCAGATCAAAATAGCAATAATCAAAAAGACCACTATAAGCTTTATAATCGGTAATGTCATGATGCTCCTCCGCGTCAGGGGTTAAGCTTCCCTATGCAGTATAAAGGAACCACTTGACCATGTAAATATATGATCAAATTTATTAGTCACTATCGAATATGATAGCATGTGTTGTTCAAAACCTCATAGAGCAACTTGCCTGTCTGTGTCTACGGCGCTTTTTCTTTTTCCAGTCTGATGCCGTTAAGATCAACCCCAAGGCGGTTCCAAAAGTGTAACCTCTAAGCGGACAGAAGATTTCTGCCCGCTTAGAGGCTAGCGCTTTAGTTATTGCTGTTTAAAAAGGCGCATCTTCGCAAAAGAAATCTTTTGAGATTCCGGCGGGCCAAAGCCGGGATAAGCGCACATTAGAACTCAACGCCGGTACCGTAGTAAATACAGGTGAATAATTTCTCCATCTCAGCCGGTGTAATCGCGCGAGGGTTAGAACCGGTGCAGGCGTCGCCGATAGCCAAAACGGCAATTTCGGCAACCTTTTTCTTAAACTCCTCTTCCTTGATGCCAAACTCCCGCAAGGTTTTTGGAATGCCCAGCGTGGCATTGTAGGCGTTAATCTTATCGATCAATTTCTGGGTCAGAATATCGTCAGATTCTCCGGTAAGCCCGACGGCTCTTGCAATTTCGGCGTATCTTGCCATGGCATTCTTTTTATTGTATTGAATAACATAAGGCAGATAAATCGCGTTTGCGCAGCCGTGCGGGATATGGCCGGTGGAGAAGGCGGCGCCGGTCTTGTGCGCCATTGAGTGCACAATGCCCAGCAGCGCATTTGAGAAAGCCATGCCAGCCAGACACTGGGCATAATGCATCTGCTCTCTGGCGTTCTTATCGCCCTTGAAAGACGCCGGCAAATAGTCGAACACCATTTGAATCGCCTTAATGGCAAGCGGATCCGTAAAGGGGGAATTCAGGGTCGAAACATAGGCTTCAATTGCGTGGGTCAGCGCATCCATGCCGGTATGCGCAGTCAGAGTCTCGGGCATGGTTTCCGCGATGTCCGGGTCCAAAATGGCGATATCGGGGGTGATATTAAAATCCGCGAGCGGATACTTAATTCCTTTTTCATAATCGGTGATCACCGAAAAGGCCGTGACCTCCGTCGCGGTGCCTGAGGTTGAGGGAATCGCCAAGAACTTGGCCTTCTGCCTCAATTCTGGGAAGTTAAAGGGCGTGATGAGCTGCTCAAAGGTTGTCTCGGGATATTCGTAGAAAGCCCACATCGCCTTAGCCGCGTCAATCGGCGAACCGCCGCCAATCGACACAATCCAGTCCGGCTCAAACGCCCGCATGGCTTCGGCACCCTTCATGACCGTTTCGACCGAAGGATCGGGCTCTACATTTTCAAACAAACGCACCTGCATACCGGCTTCTTCCAGATAGGCGGTAACCCTATCCAAGAAACCAAAACGGCGCATAGAACCGCCGCCCACAACGACAATCGCTTTTTTGCCCTTCAGCCCTTTGAGTACCTCTAAAGTGCCTCTCCCATAGTACAAATCGCGCGGTAACGTGAATCTAGCCATGATACTTCCTCTGCCTTTCTTGTTAAAATGATAACAATCCATCCCTAGTATACACTTGGAAGATATTGTTTGTCAAGGGACAAATTGTATTAACGGACAAGCATCCGATCATAACGCGGTATAATAGGCAGATTTTCATATCGCCCCTCCCCTTTTGCGCCGGTAAAACAGCCGCTGAAGGCGTCAATTTTAAGGGCTTGCCGTCTGCGATTGACAGACAACAAGCCCTTAAAATTGTTTAACTAAATTGATGCTTAGATTAGCACATTCATAAGTTCAAATGCATCTAGGGAAATCATTTATGCTGTGCCCGGATCAATAGATTGATCGTATTTATCCCGCGAGCGGTCTTTGAACGATCATTTTCATCATAAAGCAACTATGCCAGAATGGCTTTATCATCAGAAAATTCTTTGCCGGAAACAACCTCAAATTTATGCATTAAATCAGCTATTGTCAACTTGCTTTTTTCTTCGCCCGCAATATCTAAGATCACCCTGCCCTCATGCATCATGATCAAGCGGTTGCCGTGGGTAATGGCGTCCTTCATGTTATGCGTGACCATCAAGGTCGTCAAATGATTATCGGTGACGATCTGGTCGGTGACACGGAGCACCTTTTCAGCCGTTTTAGGGTCGAGCGCGGCCGTGTGTTCGTCTAAAAGCAACAGCTTAGGCTGCTGCAACGTCGCCATCAGCAAGGTTAGTGCCTGTCGCTGGCCGCCCGACAATAGCCCGACTTTAGCGGTCAAGCGATTTTCTAAGCCTAAATCTAAGATTTTTAAAAGCGTGTGGTACTTTTCCTTTTCCTGTTTCGTGATGCCCCACCCCAAGGTGCGGCGCTTGCCACGGCGGGCAGCCAACGCAAGATTCTCCTGAATCTCCATCGTTGCGGCGGTTCCTGTCATTGGGTCCTGAAAAACGCGGCCCAGATAAGCGGCCCTTTTATGCTCCGGTACGCCGGTAATATTCTGGCCATCCAGTACGATTGCCCCCTGATCAACGGGCCAAACCCCCGCAACAGCGTTAAGGGTCGTCGATTTACCGGCGCCGTTGCCACCGATTACGGTGCAGAAATCGCCGGGGTTCAGATGCAGATTGACACCGTTTAAGGCAATCTTCTCGTTGATGGTACCCGGATTAAACGTCTTGTGAACATCAATAATCTTTAACATATCACAGCGCCCCCTTGTCACACATCGCTTTTAGCGCCGCTTCGGACGATTTTGCGGTACGTCTGAAGGAGCTTTTGCTTTTTGCCTGAAGATAAGGCACCGCGAGAGAAACGGCAACAATAATGGCGGTAAACAGCTTGAGATCATTGGAATTTAACTTCAACCAAAGCACCACGCCCACAATGATATAATAAATAACCCCGCCAAGCACCACAAAACCCATACGAAGCGCAAAGTTCGGGAACTTTTTAAATAAAAATCCGCCAAACACCTCGCCGATGATCACAGCGGCCAGACCGATGACGATGGCGCCGCGCCCCATGTTAATGTCGGCAAAGCCCTGATACTGTGCCATAAGCCCGCCCGCAAGGCAAACAATACCGTTGGAAATGGACAGGGCCAAAACCTTGGTAAAGTCGATGTTGATGCTATTCGCTTTGCTCATGGCCGGGTTGCATCCGGTAGCCCGGATCGAACACCCCTGTTCGGTACCAAAATACCAGTACAGGACTGCAATCAGCACAGCGGCGAAAAGCCCGGCGATTAGAATCGCCTTGGAAACATGCATCAGTGAGATAAGCAGCTTATATTTTTTAATGCTGATCGCTTGGTTTGCGGCCATGCCCATGATGTGTAAGTTTACCGAATACAGCGCGATCTGAGTTAAAATGCCCGAAAGAATCGGCGGAATGCCCAAAGCGGTATGCAGCAATCCGGTGACAAGCCCCGCCGTCAGACCGGCAAGCACAGCAATAAATAAAGCTAAGGGAACCGGAAAACCGGCAAGCGTCAGCATGACGGTGACGGCGCCACCCGTTGCAAAGGACCCGTCAACCGTTAGGTCCGCAAAATCGAGCAGACGGAAAGTGACATAAACACCCAGCGCCATAATACCCCAGATCAGTCCCTGAGCGACACAGCCCGGAATGGCATTTATAAGGTTAAGCGGGTTAAGGGCTGCAAAATAGCTCATTCTTTTTCCTCCTAATTAAAATACAAAAAGTAAATCCGCGTTATAATATTACATTTTTAGTGTGGTAAATGGCATCATTGACGCTTAAAATTATTATATCTCTATCGCTGAAAAGGAGGGGTGCTATATTTCAACAGCACCCCTTCAATGTTCAGAAAAACCTTTAGCAATATTATTAGCTTTCGATAGCGCTGTAACTGGCGGGAATTTTTACACCGAGTTTTTCAGCGCGATCGGGCATATATTTATAGGTCGTATCAGAAGCAAATTTTACCTCCATCGTGGAGATATCCGCGCCGTTTACGAGAATATCATAAGCCATTTGGCCTGTTGTAAAGCCAATATCATAATAGCTGATCGACAGGGTTGCAACGCCGCAGCCCTTGCAGATGCCCTCTTCGCCCGAAACAATCGGAATGCCGGCAGGCTCCGCGACATTGTTGATGGCCTCGGTGCAGGAAGCGGCGGTATTATCGGTCGGAATATAGAGTACATCGCTGTTGGCGCAAGCATTCTGGGTAACGGCAGTAACGTCGTTACTATCTGCAAAAGTGTAGTCGGTGACGGTATAACCCATATCAGTCAGGTATTTCTTAATCGTTTCAGCCTGATATTTAGAGTTTGGCTCCGCGGAGCAGTATAAAATTCCCACATTTTTTGCATCGGGGAAAAGCTCCTTAATCATTTGAGCCTGCTTATCCAAAGGGGCCAAATCAGAGGTACCGGAAACGTTGTAGCCGGTTACACCGGTCCAATTATCAATGTCCAACGCGGTGGCATAGTCAGTGATGGAGGTGCCAAGTACCGGAATGGTGTCGGTGGCCGAAACAGCCGCCTGCAAAGCCGGTGTTGCATTGCCCATTATCAAATCATATTTGCTGGCAACAAACTGATTGGCGATGGTTGCACTGGTCGCGGAATCTCCCGCGGCGTTTTGTTCGTCAAATATGACTTTATCACCCAACTTTTCAGAAAGCGCGTCTCTAAAGCCCTTTGTAGCCGCATTCAGCGCTTCGTGCTGTACCAACTGGGATATGCCGACGCGAAAGACCTTATCGGCATTATCAGCGCTGGAAACATTCTCCGCATTAGACGCCGCGGAAGACTGCTCGGAGGTCGGTGCGCTGCTGCTTGCATTGCCACAGGCGATGAGGCTCAAAGCCATTGCCACGGACAGAATAAGTACTAAAAACTTTTTCATTTCTTCCATTCTCCTAATCAACAATATTTTTGCTTTAAAGCTTTAAATCGGAATAATGGATTTATTATAACATTTGAAGCGAAAAAGTCAATGTTTAAGTTTACATAAATCACAGTGCTTTAAAGTTCTAAATTCAACTTTTTTAACAAGTCTTTACTAATTAACGGGCCCTTTTTATATCCAGCCTTTTTAAAGATGTCAAAATAGCGTTATCACACTTTATTGTTTAAAATTTCATTTTCTATAGGGCGCGCTATGTGTCATGCATCTTAAACATCCCCTAAAGATGTGACCGCAGCCCCAAATCAAGCGGAAAGCTTGCATTCCATACGGGGACAGACTAAAATAATATTCAATGATATATTGCTAGGGGTGACACGCGTGTTAAATATGGGGGATATCGTCTATGTGCTAAAGGTGCATCAGGAAGGAAGCTTTTCTCGCGCGGCCGAAAAGGCCTATATTACGCAGCCCGCCTTGAGTAAAATTGTCAAGAAGGTAGAAGAAGAACTGGGCATTGTGATCTTTGACCGGGGATCAGCGCCGTTAAAGCCAACACACCACGGGCAATTGCTTTTAGATTATTTTCAACGAATTTATAATATCCAAAGAGAAATTGAAGACTTTTGCGAGGATGTTCGCAGGAAAAAGCAATACGATCTCAATATCGGCGCGCCTTCTTTCTTTTGCACGCAGGTTCTCCCGCCGATTATTAAGGACTTTCAGGAAGAGCATCCCGATTATAGCATTAAATTGATTGAGACAAACGATGAGGAGTTGCGAAAACTGCTCCAAATTGGGGTTTTGGATTTTGGAATAACGGTTGAACCCCATTTTGGGGATACCTTTACTTCCCTTGTTATCGGAAAAGAGCGCCTTGTTTTAGCGGTGCCTTGCGCTTACCCGATCAACCAAAAACTTAAGGATTACGCCATTAGCGCTTCGCAGCTGCGCTGCGGGCTATACAGCATAGAGAATATTCCGCCTGTTCCGATGGCGAAATTTGCCCAAGAGCGCTTCTTGTTTTTAAAACAGGGGAACGATCTGTACCGGCGGGGGCTAAAATTTTGTCGTGACGCTGGGTTTGAGCCTAAAATTGTCATGGAGCTGGACCAATTGCTGACCGCCTATTATCTGGCTGAGGCTGGCCATGGCATCACGTTTATTCGGTCGAGCATTCCCTACTATACGCAGGCTACCGAGAATTTGGTCTTCTACAAAATTGATCACAAGGAAACCGAGCGGGAAATTCGGGGATATTACAATATGCAAAACGATAAAATTGCCGCAAAGCAACAGGCGTTTATTGACTATATCAAGGCATATCCGCTGCTTGGCTAGAATTATAGCCGCGGCGGATATTCCATTTTAGACATAACCTTAGGCTTTACTCTTCATTAGACTTTTTATGAATAGGTATGTTATTATTGTAACAGGATTTTGTTGCCCGATAAAATCGGTATGACCATGTCGGATACACGATATAATGAGAGGAGATTTTATGCTATGGATATCATAGAAAAATTTTCAAAGCTGGGTATTGACAACGCCCCGGGTCAGGAAGCACTGCAAAAAAGCGTCGCGTTAGAGCTGCGGGGCGAAAAAATTCCCGGCGCGGCGGTCGATTTCTCCCATGGCGATGTTGATGCGCACGAGCCCATCCCCGGCAGCTTTGAGGCTTTTGCAGAAGGCGTGCTAAAGACGGGCGGCGCACAGGCCTATACGCCTTACCGAGGAAAAAAAACCATCCTCGAATACATCGCGCAAAAGCTTTCCGAGTTTACCAACACCGAAATAAACCCTGCTGAAAATGTCATTCTTACACCCGGTACTCAAGGCGCCCTTTTTCTGGCCGTTGGCAGCAACATGCTGCCCGGCGATAAAGTCGCCATTGTAGAACCCGATTATTTTGCCAACCGAAAGATGGTGGCGTTTTTCCAAGGAGAAATAGTCCCCATCCCCATGGATTATCTCAACGCCAAGGGGCGCGCCGGACTGGATCTGACCGCCTTGGAGAAAGCGTTTGAGGATGGCGTTAAGCTATTCATTTTCTCTAACCCCAACAACCCTGTTGGCTGTGTTTATTCGTACGATGAGATCTGTTCCATCGCTTCTTTAGCTAAAAAGTACCATGTCACGCTGATTGTTGACGAGCTCTATTCACGGCAGGTCTATCCTGAAGTGCCGTATACCCACCTGTGCGCCCAAAAGGAGATTCCTGAGAATCTCATCACCATTATGGGCCCTTCTAAAACCGAATCTTTAAGCGGTTATCGTCTGGGCGTTGCTTTTGGTACGGCGGCAACCATTGAGCGCATGGAGAAGCTTCAAGCCATTATGGCGCTGCGCTGCAGCGGTTACGGTCAGGCGGCACTCCAAACCTGGTTTAACGAGCCCGAAGGCTGGATGGAGAATCGCGTTGCCAAGCATCTGGAAATTCGGGACGCCATCTTAGAGAAGCTGGCTAAAGCGCCCGGCGTTTTGGCAAGACCGACCGATGGCGGCAGCTATCTTTTTGTTACCATGCCCGAGCTGGATGTATCGCTGCATCAGTTTATCCGGATTGTACGGGAGCTGGCCGATGTGGCGGTAACCCCTGGAACCGAATTTGGGCCTCAGTTCCTCAACCAATTCCGGATTAACTTTTCTCAGGATAAGCAAAAGGCGGTGGACGCCATCGAACGTCTGTTGCAGGTTATGGAGCGCTATCGCCGTGCCTGATCCGCAACGCCTGCTTTCTCTAAATATACCCGATATAGCTCACGCAGTGGACAGTGCCGCAAGCCCTTGGCTACAGCGCATAAGAACTGTAAATGAGACTATCTGATCGCGAATCAAAAAAATTTGGAGGCGAAAAAATGAGCAACAATCCTATTCCTCAGGGGAATTACCGACCGGCTGTTCGCTATCATCAGTTTGTGTACACGGCAGGTATGACGCCGCGCAAGGAAGGTAAGCTGGTGCTATCGGGGAAAATCTCTTCCGACGAACCCATCGAAACCTATCGCCCCGCCGTTGAGCAAGCCGCATCCAATGTGCTCGCCGCCGTTGAGAATACTTTAGAAGCCGGTGAGCGTATTGTACAGATTTTAAGTATGACCGTCTATGTTAACGGCGGGGCTGAATATACCGAGCACTCTAAAATAGGCGATATTGCCACAGCGTATCTGGTCAAACAATTGGGTGACATCGCTATTGGTGCCAGAGCCGTTGTGGGATGCGCCAGCTTGCCCGGGAATGCGCCGCTGGAAATTCAAATGGTAGCCGCTGTTGAATAAATTGAAAGCATGACCGGATAAAACCGCACCCCGATTGTTAGACGGTCTGATAGACTGAATAACAATTAGGGTGCTTTATCTTCTGTGTACTTTCAAACAATAAGGATATTTTTGATCGTCATTCTTCCGTCGGTATCAGGGCTACGTAAAAACAGCCTTCTGTTTTCCACCAAAACAGAAGGCTGTTCTTTTTGTGTTCTCATTGCTTCAGATATGAGGCAAGGCTTTCGGAGCCGAAGAGATTCCGACGCCATTTTATAAAGCCGTTCCCTTTTTTGGCGTGAACAGGCGGGAAATATCCACACGCTCTAATTCCAACAGCTTTATTTTTGTCTGAATTCCTCCCGCAAAGCCCGTCAAGCTGCCGTTTGAGCCTACGACCCGATGGCAGGGAATGATAATAGAGATCGGGTTATGCCCGACCGCTCCACCGACGGCTTGACTTGACATGCTTTCTTTCCCCATTCTTGCCGCCATTTTTTTCGCAATGTCGCCATAGGTCATCACCTCGCCGTATGGAATCTCACACAAAATACGCCATACCCCTTGACGAAACGCGCCGCCGATGGGTGCTAACAGCAATTCGGAGATATCGGGCTTCTCACCCGCGAAATATCTGTCCAGCCACCTTTTAGCAGCGTCGAAGATCGGTAGATCGTCTCGCTCTACCAGAGCTTCGGATACGGCGCCGCCGTAATATTTTTGCCCTTCCATCCATAAACCAACCAGACTTTTGCCATCACCATCACACGCAAGCGTAATGCTTCCTACCGGGGCCGGGCATGTTGTTGAATAGTACATATCGTACCTCCCATAGCGTATTGCATAGATTAATGGTAGCTGCGCCAAGGCCGCCACTTTGTAAAATGGCATGAGGGTATTCATGGTTGTTTTCTGTAGTTTTGGTAACAGCAAAAGAGTATAACAAGTGTACTTTACTGGATTGTTTGCTGATTAGAGCAGGCTGTTATGTTCCCATGCCGGCCTTATGTACCGTCTAAAAAAGGAATGGGGCGTGACTGGCTTGTCCCTCCTATCACCGCCATGTTTCGCGAAAAGGGTCAGTCGTTAAGTCCTCGTCAAAATAGAAAACGGCGGCTTGATTGTTCAAAACCGTCGTTTGGCTACCTTGGCCTTTTTGACGTACTCTTATTCAGCCGCCGCACAACAGTTTTTTATTAGAGCTATAGAATAGGAATCCAATGTTGTAACGGGTAAAAATCGCTTCTTTTTCTTAACGCTTGCGGGCTACAATTAAACATCGCCTTGAAAGCTACTGAAAATGATTGCTGTGTTTCGTATCCTGCAAATAGAGCAATTTCCATAATAGGTTGATTGGTAAAAATAAGTAATCTTGTTGCTTCGGTCAAACGCCGCCTTTGAACATATGAATGAACAGTAAAACCTACAATACTTGTGAACATCCTATGCAAGTGATATTTTGAATACCCTGCCTCATACGCTAAACTTTCTAAATCCAGTTTATCTTCCAAGTGAGCTTCAATATAATCTACTATTCCAGTTATGCTTAGTAGATTGTTATCCACGTTTCCACCTCCTAGGAACATTATAATTAAAACCAGATAAGCACTTTTCACATTTCTTGCTATTATTAACTATATCATTAATACATTGCCCATCCATTGGCAGGCTATCTCGTTATTTTGGTATTTGGTAGTTGCTTCCTTATGCGCCCTGCCATTCTCGCCCGGCATATTGGGCGGCAGCAGATTCCTGTAAACGAGACACCTACAAAAGCGCCCATCAAAGTGCACGTCATGTGCCATAAAGGCTGCGTATAAACCACTTCGATTATCCGGCAGCACTATTTATCTACACCAATAAAGCCGCTTTCATTATAGCACACATTTTTCCTATATTTCCCGCTATTTTCAGACATGTAAAATTCAAAACAACATGACAAATCCCGAAAGCATTGCCAATGCAAGCCCTTCGGGATTTTTTACGCCGTTATGATCAGCTATCGTACATAGTCAAAACGGCCTTGCGTATTTCTTTGTAGCTGGTGCAGCGGCAAAGGTTGGACTGCAGCCACTCCTCCACCACATATTCCTCGGGTAGCACGGGGTACTGTTTTTGAAGCGCGTGACAAACCATCAGAAATCCCGAGGTGCAATACCCGCACTGAAAGGCGTTGGAATCCACAAACGCCTTTTGGATCGGTGCGGCCCCACCAAGGCCCTCCACCGTGAGAATCTCATGGTTTTCGGCTTCGACGGCGAGCATCAGGCAGGATTTTGCGGGCCATCCATCTACCATAACCGTACAGGCGCCGCAGTCACCGTTGAGACAGCCGGGCTTAGCGGCGGTAAGCCCAAGCTGTTGGCGCAGCACGTCGAGCAGCAAATCGGCGGGGCGTACTAAAAGCTCGTGGGTCTCTCCGTTGACTAGGAGAGAGACCTTGACCTTACCCTCATACCGTACCATTTTCCCATTCCTCCAAAAGTGCTTGCAGCGTGTTTTTCCATACAAAAAGCCGGTATTCGCCCGCCGCTTCCACATCGGTGCGGGCCGGTTCCGGCAACAGGGTGGCCGCCAGCGCCACCCTTTCCTGACAAGGCTTCGTCCGGTCGTTGAGCACCGCCTCAATAGCCCCGCTGCGAAAAGGATAGGCGCAAATGCCCGAAAAGCCCACGCGTAGCTGATCGCCTTTGCAAAGCGCCGCCACACTGACCAAGGGATAATCTATCTTCTCATTCGTTGTCTTTTTAATATGAAAATGCCGCGCGGATAAAGCCCAAACAGGCAGATGAACCGCGACGATCAGCTCGCCCGGCCTGAGCCGTATCCGCCCGTCAAAGATACTTTGAAAAGGCACCGTACGCGCCCCTTGTGGGCCGAAAAGTGTTGCATCTGCATCGGCCAGCAGAAGCGGCAAGCTCGTCTCGCGATAGATGATGGTACCGCACAGATTGCCCCCCAGCGTGATCCGACATTGATTAGTATGGTCCGCGATTCTGCCGCAGGAAAGGCCCAAGAGCGGAAAGTGTTTAGACACACTGATCTGGCTAAGCGTACAGGCTGAGCCGATATGAAACGCCTGCGCGTCGGTGAACAACGCTGTGCATTCCGGGATACGCTTGATATCAATGACGGCGTCGGGCCGGATGCTGCCGGTGCGGCACAGTGTGATGATTTCACTGCCGCCCGCGTAATACAACGCCGTTTTCCCTTCGGATTGAAGCTGTGAAAATGCGTCCGCCGCTTCTTGCAGGGTGTCCGGTCGGCAATAGATAAGGTCATGGGCGATCATGGGCATCCCTCCGATGGTGTTTGCCAGATGGTTTCGGGCTTTAGCGGCAGTGTGGTCAGCTGTTTGCCAAAGGCTACGGATAACGCGTTGCCGAGCGCGGCGGCCATGCCGATGATGCCGTGCTCGGAATAGCTGCGCACACCATAGGGCGAGTCCTCCTGCGGCGTTTCTACAAAGCCCACACGATAGTCCGGCTCCTGCCCGATGTGCATCAGCTTGTAGGTGCGCAGATTGGGCGACATGGGAATGCCCTGTTCGTCATAGGCATACCCCTCTCGGCTGGCCATGCTCAGGCCCATCGACATGCCGCCCGCTATCATGCCCCGCATCGATTCATGGTTGATCACCTTGCCGACATCGATAACGGTGGAGGCGTTGAGAAGACGGTAGGTACAGGCTTTCAAATCCGCCTCTACCTCAACAACCTGCGCACCCACCGTCCAGGCGGGGCCGGTCTTGCCTTTACCCGTGGCTGGGTCGAGCATGCTCAAGCCCTTGAGCATGAAGCCGCCCCGCCCTAAAACCGGCTCGCCGATCGACTCCCCCGCCTTGGATTTATAGCCCTTGACAATATCCTTAAAGGCAATAAATTGCTCTGGATTCTTTCGTGAGAAAACACGCCCGTGGGCAACCTCGATCTCATCAGTCAGGCAGCCCAGCGCCTGAGCGCCGTTACTGCGCAGCTGCTCCAGCAAATCGTCCGCGGCACGCATCACCGCGCGACCCGCCATATATCCTGTCAGGCTGGCAACGGTTTTCCAATGCTCGGGGGCGGTGCGGGTGTCGACAGCGCTCACCACATGCACCTGATCCGCGTCGATTTTCAATTTTTCGGCCAGCATTTGCGCTACATGAGTCTGCCCGTCCGAACCCATCTCCACAACGCCGGTGTGCAGATTGAGACTTCCGTCCGAATTAAAGGTGACGAGCGCGCCGGATATCGAATCGGTAGGCGGATTTTCGGTTTTCCAGAAGCAGGCGATCCCCTTTGCGCGCACGGTATCCGGCTTAATCACAACGCTGTTGCCGCCATCCCATTCCGACAGATGTCTAACCTTTTGCAGGCACTGGCTCAAGTCTCCGATCAGACTTGGTGTATATTCGATCTGAGACGGCGTCAAACTGCCGGGACGAATGGCGTTTTTCATGCGAAATTCTAGAGGGTCGGTCCCAATTTTTTGAGCCAGCATATCGATGGCTCTTTCAATACAAAAGGTCAGCGATTCGTGTGAAAAACCTCGGAAAGAGGTGACATAGGTGTGGTTGGTATAGACACACATCGCGTCGCAGGACAAATTCTCAATATGATAGGGTCCGGTGCAATCCATCGCGATGGCTTTTGACATATACGGAGAAATGTCGGTATAAGCGCCGCAGTCCAGCCAGTAGGTCAACTCGGCAGCTTGAAGATTTCCGTCCGCGTCCGCGCCGATTTTAATCGTTGCCTCCAGCCCCATCCGGCAGGGAGTGGACGCCATATCCTGTTCTCTAGGAATGGTCAGGCGTACCGCCTTGCCGCCGACGCTGCGGGAAGCCAAAAAGGCCAATATCTCCAGCGTGACGGGGGCTTTTCCGCCAAAACCGCCGCCGACGAACGGAACGCGCACCTGAATATTGCCGCTGGGGATCATAAACGCTTCTGAAAGCTGCTTGCGCACCGAATAGGGCGCCTGTGAGGCAGTGGTGATCAGCACCTGCCCGTCAGCAGAGATTTCCGCCCGCGCCGTGCGTATCTCCATCGCAAGGTGATCGGACGGCGGAAGAAAAAAGCGCTGCTCTACCACTGTTTGACATCGCATAAAGGCTTCGGTCGTATTCCCTTTGCGCATGCGGTAACGGCTGGCGATATTGCTGCCCGGCTCGGGGTAAATATCGGTCATCACCTTTTTATATCCACTGGTTCCATGAATTAAGGGCGCTTCAGGGGCCAGTGCCTGTGAGGGTGTGCGTACAAAGGGCAGCGGCTCATACGAAACATCGATCAGCCGTACCGCCTGTTCCGCTGTGTATTCATCCTGCGCAACCACCAGTGCCACCGGCTCGCCCGCATACCGCACAACGTCGCGTGCCAGCGCCGGACGGTCCTGCAAAAGGGGACCAAACAGCTCAGGGCAATCGTTGCCGGTGAGAACCGCTTTAACCTCCTTGAGCGCCAGCGCCCTCGATGCATCAATCTTTGTAATGCGGGCATGCGCCTGCGTGCTGGTCAGCAGCCGTGCCGACAGGATGCCCACCGAGGGCAGGTCATCGGTATAAATGGCCTTGCCTGTCGCCTTTTGCCACGCGTCCTTGCGCTGCACATCTCTGCCTATGGCCGTATTCACCCTGCGAAGCACTTCCTTTTAGAAAAATATACTATGATTCTGCCCTTTATCGCTGGGTAATATGCGAATAGACCCGGCCATTGCTTTGACGAAACAGCTCCGCTGTATGTTGGATATAAGACGCCAAATTCTGAGGCCCTTATGAAACCTGCCCATCGTCTATCCTGCTGAAATAAACTGTTAAACAATCAACAATATTGACATTTGGGCGCAAAATAACTATAATCGCAAGACACAGTAAATAATTGTTTATATCACTCCTCCAAAAGGCAGATTGCGTTCATGAGAGATAAACAAATTCAAACAATTGAGGAAATATAGATCTATGAAGCCAATTATCGAGGTCAGAAACTTTACGAAAAAATATGGGGATTTTGTTGCGGTAAACGATATCTCCTTTAGTGTTGAAGAGGGCAGCGTTTTCGCCTTTTTAGGGCCGAACGGCGCCGGTAAAAGCACCACCATCAACACCCTGTGCACCATATTTGAAAAAACCTCCGGCGCGCTTTTTATCGATGGAAAGGATGTCGCCACCCAAAAAAATCAGGTGCGTGCCGCCATCGGCGTGGTCTTTCAGGACTCCACACTGGATGCCAAAATGACGATCGAAGAAAATCTTAAAATGCACAGCGTATTTTATAATATCCCAAAAGGCGAGGTAGAAGCACGCATTCAGTTTGTGCTAAAACTCGTTGATCTGCTGGATGAACGTAAAAAGCTGGTGGGCGCGCTTTCGGGCGGGATGAAGCGCCGGGTGGAGATTGCCCGCGGACTGATGCATTATCCCCGCGTGTTGTTCCTTGACGAGCCCACGACCGGGCTTGATCCCCAAACCAGAGCGCATATCTGGGAATATATCCTCAAGCTGCAAAAAGAGCGGAACATCACGATTTTCCTCACCACCCACTATATGGAGGAAGCGGAGGTCTGCAACAAAATTGCCATTATTGACGGCGGGGTGATTGTCGCCCACGACACGCCCTACGCACTGAAAAAGCGCTACACCCGGGACAAGGCCTATATCAGCACCACCAATGCGCCCGAGCTCGAAAGCCTGTTGGCCCGGCAGGAGCTGGGCTATGAAAAGAAAGAGGGTTACTACAAAGTCGAGGCCGAACAGCTTGACCGACTGTTGTCGGTGATCAGCGATCACAAAGCACATATCACGACGATGGAAATTAAAAAAGGCACCTTTAACGATGTCTTTTTAGAAATTACCGGCCGTAAAATCAGAGAGGAGGCCTAAGATGAGCACCATTTTTGCATTATGGGTACGAGGCCTGAAGGCCTTTGTCAGAAACAGGACGGGCTTGGTTTTTTCGCTGATCTTCCCCTTCTTTTTTGTCTTTGTTTTCAGCTCTATTTTTAAGACCAATTATATCGATAATCCTGTGGCTTATATGCTGTCGGGCGTTATTATCACCACCGTATTTGAAAGCGCCTTGAATCTGGCCTCAACCACGGTGGACGATATGGTCAGTGGGTTTATGAAAGAGGTTTTGGTATCCCCTGCCAAACGCATCTCGGTCGCTATGGGGCAGATGCTCTCGGCCGCCACCGTCGCCACGCTGCAAGGGTTGCTGATTTTGGTTGTCGGGCTGTTTATAGGCATCCGGTTTACCTCTTGGAAAACACCGTTTTATATTCTGCTTACGATGATCTGCATCGGCCTTGTCTTTTCAGGCGTGGGGCTGTTTATGGCTACCAAGGTGCGCAACGGGCAGACCTTTCAAATTATAAAGACCGCAGTGACGATGCCTCTCACCTTTCTTTCGGGCGCTTATATCCCGTTGTCCATGCTGCCCGGCAGCCTTCAGTTTGTTGCTTACCTCAACCCCATGACCTATGCGACCGCCTTTTTCCGTATGGTCGCGCTCGAAAAAACCGGGCTTTCGATCACCGAGCTTTTAAACGAGGGTCTTATCGTCTCAATCAACGGCTTTGTGATTACGCCGTTTCTAACCTTTATCATTATCGTAGGCATCGGGTTGGTATTTCTGCTGCTGGCGACCTCGAGCTTTATTAAGACCGATTTCTCGCGCCTGAACAGAAGCGCAACCGACGCCAATGCCATTTGGGGGTAAACGCTGATATAATTTCCTCGTATGCTCTTAATTTTATGATATAAAGCGCTTTGGATAATAGCTCTGGGCGCCTAAAAAAGCAAGCTCGAATCTTCTCCTGTTGGAGATCTTCAAGCTTGCTTTTTATTTTCATATTCAGTTCGTCTTATGAAGGGCGGTATGGCTATCAAAAAATATTTTGCTGGTGCATTTTTGGCAGGCTGATCAGCAACCATCTTTTAATTGCTTCTATTTTCTCGATGCCTCATGTTGTTATAAGCCGGTATAACATAACCGTCGCTGTACGACTCGTTTTTACGGCCTTGACTGCGGGCATCATAAAACGCGTCAGCCGCCGAGATACGCCTTCTTGACCGCTTCATTACATAGCATCTCTTCGCCAATGCCTTCAATAACCGTTTCGCCGTTCTGGATGACGTAGGCGTAATCGCAGAATTTCAGCGTCTCCATCGCGTTTTGCTCCACAATGATGATGGTGATGCCCATTTTTGAAATCTCACGGATAAACGAAAATATCTCCTTGACTAATTTGGGCATCAGACCAAGAGACGGCTCATCCAAGATCAACAGCTTCGGATTCATCATGATGCCGCGGGCAATAGCGACCATCTGCTGCTCACCGCCCGAGAGGGTTCTGGCGACCTGTTCGGACCGTTCCTGAACGCGGGGGAAAAGATCGTAGACCATTTTCAGGTTTTCCTGAACCTTCTTTTTGTCTTTGATCAAATAGCTGCCCATGATCAGATTGTCCTGAACCGTCATATTTGTGAACAAATGTCTGCCCTCGGGCACCATCGAAATGCCCATTTGGGCCAGCTCAAATGTGGGCAAGCCGATAATCGACTGTCCGTTGTAGAGAATTTCGCCGGCCATGGGCTTGATGATGCCGGTAAGCGCCCGCAGCGTGCTGGTTTTGCCCGCGCCGTTTGAGCCGAGGATCGCCACAATCTGCCCTTCGCGGATTTCAAAAGAAACGTCGTGAACCACCTCTACCGAACCGTAACCGGCGCGCAGATGTTCTACCTTCAGAATCGTGTTATCCTTCATCATCATTTCCTCCGCCCAAATACGCGTCGATCACTTCGGGATTTGAGGTAACCTCCTCCGGTTTGCCGATCATTAATAGCTTACCGGATACCAGAACAACCACACGGTTTGAAACCGACATCACCACATCCATGTTATGCTCGATGGTCAAAATGGCGATGCCACGGCTGTTGACCTTTCGGATCAGGTCTACCGCATCCTTGCGTTCTGTTGCCGTCAGACCGGCCATCGTCTCGTCGAGCAGGAGCAGCTTTGGCTGCGTGGCGAGCGCGCGGGCAATCTCCAAACGTTTTTTCTGCGCAACGTTTAGTTTTCCCGCATACATGTCGCGGTAGTTATTCAGATTGCAAAAATCAAGCTCCCTGTCGACAATCTCCATGGCTTTAGAAACGTTTGGTATGCGCAACAGCGCGCCGACCAACACATTTTCCCAGACAAACATGCCGTTGATGGACTGCGGAATCTGAAAGGTTCTGCCGATGCCGAGCCTGCATATCTCATGCGCCTTCAGCTTTGTAGTATCATTACCGTCAAATGTAATCGACCCCCGGGTCAGGCTATGGGCGCCGCTGATGGAGTTGAAAAGCGTCGTCTTTCCCGCGCCGTTGGGTCCCACCACGCCGACGATCTCGCCCTGCTCCACATCAAACGTGATGCCCTCGTTCGCCATCAAACCGCCAAATTGCTTTGTGGCGTCCACAACATCCAATATCTTAGCCATATTTCGCCCTCCAATTTCTACGCCTTTCTTTTATCAATGGCGGCCTTGATTTTCCGTGGCAAAGAAACCAGACCCTCCGGGAGGAAAAGCACGATAATGATGACCAGAGCGCCGTATAAAACCATGTCCAGGCCACCGAACGCGCCTAAAAAGGCTCTCGTATATTCGGATAAGATCTGTATGACCACCGCGCCGATAACGGGTCCGATCGTTGTGCCGATACCGCCCATGACCGTCACCAATACGATCATCATAGAAATATTCAGCGTCATCATGCTCGCCGGGTCAAAGTAGAGCATATATTGCGCATACATACTGCCACCCAGACTGACAATCGCGGCGCTCAGCATAAAAGCGCGAACCTTATATTTCGCCACATCGATGCCGACACTGGCGGCGGCTTCCTCATTGCCGTTAATCGTCTTTAAATAATAGAAAAATCGGGTTTTGCTCAGATGAGAAATCAGGAAAAACACCGCAACAGCAACCGTGAGAAAAAGGTAGTAGTAGATGCGCGCGTCTTTAAATTGCAGATACAACCATGGGTTGAGCCCTTTTTTGAACATTGAAACGCCCTTGGCACCGTTGGTAAAGCCGACGTTCACGCAAATATAACGGGCACATTCGGCCAGCGCCATGGTACAGATGGCAAAGGCATGTCCGCGCAGGCGCAGCACCGGCTTACCGATCACCCAAGCAAAGCCCGCCGCCATCAGCATACCCAATGGAATGGAAATCCACGGGGACCAACTAAAATACTGAAGCGTAAGCCCCACCGCATATGCACCGAATCCATAAAACAGTGAATGTCCGTTCGAAACCTGTCCGGTATAACCGCCGATAACATTCCAGCCCATGCCCAGAACAGACCAAATCGTAATCAAAATCAATAAATTTCTAAAAAACAGGCTCGAGTTTAAAAATGGGAGCACGACGGCAACCGCAATGACAGCCGCCGGAACAGCGGTAGATTTAAAACGTTTCGTCTTCATTGCTTACCTCCGAACAATCCCTTAGGCTTAAATTGCAACACCAGCATGAACACCACGCAGATGCCCAGATATTTGTAGGCCGTGTTGAAATAAACGCCGGTGAGCGAATCGACCAACCCCATGATCAGCCCGCCAAAAAGCGCGCCCGGTACGCTGCCGAAGCCGCCCATTACAACGGCGATAAAGCCGAAAAGCTGAAAGTTGCCGCCCACGCTGGGGTAACAGTAATAATAATACGAGAGCGCGCAACCCGCCGCGCCGGCAACGGCAGCGGACAAGCCAAAAGCCATCGAATAGGATTTCTCGGTGTTGATGCCGACAAGCTCGGCCGCCATTTTATCCATAGAGGTCGCACGGATCGCTTTACCCGACTTGGTGGCATTTAGGAAAAGAAACATCAGTACCGAAATGCAGATTGCGATTGCAAACGGAACCAAACGGTTGAGCGCGACCGTCAGAGGGCCGACGCGCACCGATCCACTCATGGAAATATTTTTGATGGTCTTAAAGGTTCCGCCAAAAATAAGCAGCATGCCGTTTACCAACACCATGCTCAGGGCGAAGGTGATCAAACGTTGAGAAATGGTGGGCCCTTTGAGCGCCCTGACAATAACTGTTTTATAGACCAGCATTCCCAATAAAAACAGTCCGCCGACACAAAACGGCAGCGCCGCGATGGGGTCCAAGCCGGTGTAAGTGCAGAAAAAATAAGAAATAAACATCGCGATCATGCAAAACTCGCCCTGTGAAAAGCTCAGGATATTCATAACACCCCAAACCAGCGCGATTCCCATTGCGATCAAGGCATAGATGGCGCCATTGATGATGCCCTCGTAAAGCACCTGCAAAAATAAAGACATAAGACAAGTCCTCCCAATCGGTTTGCGGGATAATGTTAGAAATCGAGCCGCCGAAGATTACCATCATCGACGGCTCGTCAGGAGAGATGTTATGTTACAGTAGATGTCTTATCGGTCGTTCCAGCCTTTAGCGGGAACAATGGCGTCAGTCGTTGCGCAGTTGGGCGGATAAACCGTCTTGTAGGAACCGCCCTGAACCTGCATGATGACGCCGGTGGCGTTCAGGTTCTGGCCGTACTTATCCATTTTGATGCTATCCCAGGGCATCCAAACCTTGCTCATATCGACATTCAGATTCATCATGGCGTCTCTGACAGCCTCGGGCTGGGTGCTGCCGGCCTGATTAATGGCGGCACAGATCAGCAGAACGTCGACCGCGTCCTTGGACATGCCCTCGTTGAAAGGGATTCCCTTGGAGTAGGAGGGGTAGATATCAATCAGGCTTTGAATAACCGACTTGCCGGTCAGATCAGCGGACCAGCCGCCGGTGGTGAAACAGTATTCGGTCTTATCGCCAAGCGCTGTGAAGAAGTCCGCCGTGACAAAGCCGCCGCGCTGGCCAATCAGCATTTTGGGGAACCAGTCGGCATCCTTCATCGTATTGATCAGCAGGATAACGTCGGTGGCGTAGCCGGCAACCATCAGCACATCCGGATTTGCCTGCTTGAGCTTTAAGACCTCAGAGGTCAAGGAGGTGGAGTTCGCGGCATAGGTCATGTTTTCAACGACCTCATAGCCGTATTGCTTAGCAAAGTTGATCTCAACAGGATAAATATTTGCGCCGAACTCGCTGTCTTCGGAGAGGAGGGCGACCGTCTTGATATCGGTGCCGGACTTCTTAACCTCGTCCATCAATTTATAGGAATCTTCGATATATGTATTGTCGGTCAGATTATAACGGATCAGCCATTCGTAGTCGAGCGAGCCGTCGGTCAGGGAAACGGCGGAACCGGCTGTAACCAGCGGAATGCCGTACTGCTCGGTAACAACGGCAATCGCCTTGGTCATGCTGCTGGTCAACTGACCGGTCAGCGCAACGCAGCCCTCTTCGGAAATAAGACGCTTGGCTTCGGATGTCGCCACCGTCGTATCGCCCTTGGTGTCCGCCTTGACGAGCTTAATCTGTGCGCCGTTGAGATTCGCGAGCCCCGCGTCAGCGGCTAAAAGCATGTCGACGTCGACGCGTTTCTGATTGACGAGATCCACAATCATCTCGGCCGCCCAGGTGACCTGCTGTCCGTTTTCAGCCGCCGTACCCGTCAAGGGGGCCAGCCAGCCGATTTTGATCGTTTCGACATTGCCGGTTGAATTCGAGGAAGATTCCGTATCCGTAGACGTGTTGTTCGCAGAGCCTGATGTGGAAGCGGATTGCGAGGACTGGTTGCAAGCGGTCGCGGTGAGAAGCATCGTAAACGCCGCTATTAAAGCAATAATCTTTTTCATATTTTCCTCCTTAATTTCCGAAAATGCGTTATGGGGTCTTTGAAGCGGTCAGCATATTCAGGTCAAATAGCTAATTCTATTTATACTGCGATCTTATCAAAAAGTCAACATACTTTTTCTTTGTTTCAAAGAAATTATGTATATTGTAAACATTATATTTTAGATTTTTGTTTAGAATAAACATTTTAAAACACAAAAGGCAGACCCACCCGTGGTGTGGTCTGCCTCTTTGCAGCTTAAACGTTTTCAGGATACAGCAGTTCGATATGCTTTTCCGCCAGCAATTGAATCCACTCGTCAGAAGGCTTATAGTCGGTAATGACCGTCGAAACCTTATCAATATCAAATAACTTAGAAAATGCCATTCGGCCAAATTTCGTATGGTCGGCCAGCAAAACCGCTTTTTGTGAGCGCGAGATCATCAACCGCTTCAATTCGGCTTCGGCGTCATCGGTGTCCAACGCGCCCTCGGTGAGATGCAGCCCCTTGCAGCTGACAAACGCGATATCGGTATGATAGCTCCCGATGGTATTGCAGGCAATAGCGCCCTGCAGCGAAAGAGACTGCTTATTTAAGACACCGCCTGTTGACATGACGCCAATCTCGGCGCCCTCCATCTCGTGAAGAATAGAGGTTGAAAACGTCACGACCAGCAGGTCGCTGCGATTGGACAAAAGGCGGATTACTTCCATCACCGTGGAGCTGGCGTCCGCAGCGATGGCAGCCTTGTCGGGAACAAGTGATGCCGCAATGCTCGCCATGGCCCGCTTCTCTTTGGTATTAGTCATCGCACGCCTGGTAAAACTGACTCTTTTAACGTTTTCGTCCGGGTTCAGAACCGCACCGCCGTAGGTTCGGGTAATAACCCCCTCATCCTCCAGCTTTTCAAGATCGCGCCGGATTGTTTCTTCCGTAACGCCGAAGCGTTTGCTTAAATCGGACACAATCACTTTGTTTTCAGTTCTGACTATTTCACGAATGCTCTCCAGTCTGTCTTTCAGGGCCATACTTTTACGCTCCAACATCAATTTTAAAATTATCCGTTATCCGCCAACACGAACAGGGCAACGGGGCAGCCTCCGCGTTCAGCATTGTGCCGCCGAAAAGACCGTTTTACAGCCACATTGCCCGTCGTTCTCCAACGGCCGTATATTTATCATACCGGGAAAGCGCAAAGAATTCAACAGTTATTTATCCAATGCCTCCGCCATATCGCGCATCATGGCAATATCCTGCGCGCTTAAATCGATCTGAGCGGCGCGGATATTCTTTTGAACCTGATCGGCCGTCGTGGCGCCGCTGAGCAAAACGATCTTCTCGTCCTGCGCCAAAACCCATGCCATGACCAAGTCGGACACCGCGCAGTCGTATTTGGCGCACAGCGGCCGCAGCGCGTCCAGAAAATCAAATACGCGCGGCAGGTTTTCGGGCTGGAACCACTTTTTGGGGATCTGCGCGCCCACCGGCTTGTAATCGCGGGGCAGCGCACCGCTGAGCAGACCCATCTCTAAAGGCGAATACGCCTGCAGAACGACGCCGTGTTTTTGGCAGATCGGCAGAAGCGCCTCCTCCACCTCCCGGTCCAAGATGCTGTATTTGGCCTGCACAATGTCCAGCGGGCCATATTTAAGGTATTCCTCCACCTGCGCGGGCGTCACGTTTGCGGCGCCGATCGCGCGGATTCTGCCGCTGGCTTTCAGCTCGCCCAGCAGCGCCATCGTTTCTTCGATGGGAGTGCAATAAGGCTCCACCGCCTGCCAATGCGACATATAAACATCGATATAATCGGTGCCAAGTCGCTCAAGGCTGCGGTCAATTTCGGCAAGAATGGACTCTCTCGACAGGTTTTTGTACAGCTGCACATCGCCGACCTTGTTGAACAACGCGCCCGGGCGGTCCCACACAATGCCGAATTTTGTGATGATGCAGGTATCCTCGCGCCGCATGCCTTTAAGCGCTTTGCCGACGACCGCCTCACTGTTGCCAAAATTATAGCCGGGTGCGGTGTCGATCATATTAATACCGACCGACGGGCAGGTTTGAATTGTCTCAATGCTCTGCTTTTCTGCCTCCGCCTGCTGTTCGGCTGTCTGGCCCCAGGCGGGGCCGCCGCCGATCGCCCATGTTCCGAGGCAGATCCTCGAAATCGGTTTGTCCAATGTGCCAATCTTAATCGTTTTCATGCGCATTCCTCCGATCTAAATAATCGCGGTAACGCAGGTCCGCCTGCGCTCGGTTTTGAACACCCGCCGTCGCGCCGAGCGCTTCGACCGCAATCGACGCCACCGCGCAGGCAAATTCGGTGCATGCCCGCATAGGCATACCCTCGAGCAGGCCGCAGATAAACGCCGCCGCAAAGTTGTCCCCCGCGCCGGTCGTGTCGATGCAGTTCGCAAAAGGGTAGGCGTCAACATAAAAACTGCCGTCGGCGTTTTTAAAATAAGCGCCTTTTTTGCCGAGCTTGACCACGACATTTTTGACGCCGCAGGACAAAAAGACCTCGGCAATCTCTTTTTCGTCCGCCTTGCCGGTCAGCTCGCGGGCCTCGGTAAGATTCGGGAAAAAGTAATCGACATAGGCCAACGCCCCGCGGATATCCTCGACCGTTTCACCGAATCGGCTTTTGACGACATCCGCGCAGATTGTCATCCCTTGGCTTTTGGCCTTTTCAAACAGGCGAACCATCACAGCGCTGTCGAGCAGCGGATTGTTGAAGATGCTCGCGAAAGAGAGAATTGTCCCCGCGTTGAGCGCTTCGAGGTCGATATCGGCGGGCGCATACTGCCACAGACTGCCGTTGCGGTTTGTGATAAACGTCCGCTCCCCGTCCTCGCCGATCAGGCCGACATTGATAGAGGTGCTCAAAGCGTCCTTTACCACGACGTAATCGGTATCAATCCGGTTTTGTCGGCAATGCGCCAAGATGTAGTGACCGGCAGCGTCGTTGCCGACGCAACTGACCAGCCGGACAGTATGCCCCAGCCGGGAGAGGATGGTCGCCTCGTTGATCGCATCCCCACCGATGACCATGGCGATTTGGTCGACCGGATAGGACACCCTTGTCAGGATATCCGCCGGTATCGGGCAAAGCGGTAAATCGACAATTGCAGCACCCACGGCCACAACTTCAATATTATTTTTCAAACCAGCCCTCAGCCTTTCCATTACTTCCGAACAGCATGATTTTATCTTCGGCGCGTTTCTGAATCGCGTCACGGACGCGAATATTCAGCGCCTGATACCGTTCGTCCTTCGGCATTTGCTCAATGGCGTCCATCGCCGCGTCGCACAGCTCGGTATGGATATTGATCTTCGTGATGCCCAGACTAATAGCCCGGCGTATGTCCGCATCGCCGATGCCCGACGCGCCGTGGAGCACCAGCGGTACCGATACGCTCGCACGCACCTTTTCCAGAATCTCAAAATTGAGCTGGGGCGGCGCGGTATATCGCCCATGCTGGTTACCGATGGCGATCGCCAGCGAATCAATGCCCGTTCGCGCGACAAACTCAGCCGCCTCGGACGGGTCGGTGTACATGTAGCTTGCCAGCGCCTCTTCGTAGTTGGTTTCAGCCCCGACGTGCCCGAGCTCGCCCTCAATGGGGATGCACAGGGGGTGGAATTTATCCACGACCTGCTTGGTGACGCGGATATTTTCCTCGAGCGAATAGGCCGATCCGTCAATCATCAGCGAGTTGTACCCGATGTCAATGGCATGGCTGACGATCTCATAGTTGCGGCCGTGATCCCAATGAATTGAGCAGGGCAACGCCGTCTGCGTGGCGTACGAACGCATCATGCAGATAAAATGATTGATATCGGTATTGACCAAAAAGCCACTGCCAAAAGACAGAATGACCGGCGACTGCAGCTTTTCGCAAGCCTTCATCACGCCGGAAAGCATTTCTACATTCCATATGCAGAAATTTGCAACCGCATAGCGCTCTTTTTGAGCTTTGAGAAGCATGTCTTTGGTTGATACAAGCATAGTTTTACCTCAATGAACTTTTATTTGTTTTCAATCTGCAAGCCAATACGAATAACGCCCTTAATAATGTCGGACTTGCGCGCAATCGATTCTTCAAAAGCGCGCTGAACCTCCTCATAGGGATATTCATCGGTCACCATCGAGGCCACGTCAAAACGCCCGGAGGAAATAGCGTCAATCGTCATGGGAAAATTGTTGGCATAGCGAAACACCGTTTGAATCGTAACCTCGCGGTTGATGCGCAGAAAATCGATCGGCGTCTCGCCCGAGATGGTGCCGACGATCATGATCTTGCCCCCGCGGCACACAAGCTGCGT
>JAEWBS010000061.1 GCA_023391005.1 Bacillota bacterium
CGGGAAGCTGTATTCTTGTGAATAATTCCCTTAGCGGCGGCCTGATCGACAAGCTTAATGGCATTGCGAACAACCTCGGCGCTGTTTTCAGCACCCTCTGCGAGAGAAAGCTCCGCTTTCTTCACGGTGGATCTCAGACGGGATTTCTGAGCCTTGTTGAGCTCGGTTTTTGCTGCAATAACCTTAACTCTCTTTTTCGCGGATTTGATGTTAGGCATCGTTACACCTCCTTACTATCGCAGTACAGTACAAGTTATATTATCATTATTTGCGTAAAAAAGCAACTATTTTCATAATTTTTTTGATGGGAAGAATTATTTATGCTAAAATCAACGGGTTTTCGCACCGATCTTGCGCTTGAAGCAACCGACACCGGCGACGGAAAGCTGCCCTCGGGTGTGTCTGTCTCAGAAAAAACGACGCATGACGTCAAAGTCACCACCGTCTGTATCGAGACGCCGCAGGCCGTCCGGCGGCTGGGCCGCCCCGCCGGAACCTACCTGACCTTTGAGGGCGAGCTGACCCACGCACAGACATTCATCAACCTTTTGTCCGATGCGTTAGAGGAGCTGCTGCCAAACGGGCCGGTGCTGGTGGTGGGCTTAGGTAACCGCGAAATCACGCCCGATTCGCTGGGCCCCGATGTGGCGCAGCAGGTGTTCGCCACCTATCATTTTTCGACCGAACAGCTTGAAAGCCTCGGCCTTCAGAACCTGCGCAAGGTTTGCGCGCTCGCCCCCGGTGTCATGGGTCAGACCGGCTTTGAGGCCGCCAGTTTGGTGGCCGCCGCGCTTAAAACACTGCCGTTTTCGGCCGTTGTTGCGGTCGACGCGCTGTCGGCGCGTTCGGCCACGCGTCTGGGGCGAACGATACAGCTTTCAACCGCGGGCATCTCGCCCGGTTCAGGCGTACTAAACGCGCGCGCTGAGCTCTCAAGCCAGTCGCTGGGCGTACCGGTCTTTTCACTGGGCATTCCCACCGTGGTGGATGCCGCAACACTGCTAAACGACCTTTGTCCCGAATGCAACAACGACGAGGCCACGCGCGCGATGATGGTAACCCCGCGCGACATTGACCAGATCATCGCACAGGGCGCGCGCATCATCGCGATGGCATTAAACCGCGCGCTGCAACCCGCGCTGACCCAGCGGGACATTGCCACTCTGATGAGCTAGCGTGTTTTTTCTCCTGCATACTTCGTCACCTCCACGAATAAAATGGATTGATGACAATACGGAGGGCTTGCAGGTGAAAAAGACGGACTACAAAATGCTTCGCCGCTTAAAAGCGGCTGTCGCTGCGGCGATAACGCTGATGGCGCTGTGGGGCGTTCTCGGCGTTGTTCTACCCGCCATCTCGCCATTTCTGGTGCGTACGGCGCTCTTTTCGGCCGCGCTGACCATGCCGGAGGGAACCGTTAACCAGCTCAAGGAGCTGCTTGGCGCCACGCCCGCCCCTTTAACGCCCACCGAGGAAGACCCCGGAGACGCAGCAGCCGGTGTATCGCCCGCGTCGTCGGAGCCGTCTCTACAAACGCACGATGACGAACCGGCCTTTGTATCCGCACCGCCGGCCCACTCTTCCCCCTCATCGTCGGCCCAGCCTGAAATTCCAAAAAAATATCAAGGTAAGGTGCTCGCTGAAGACATGTCGGGCAAAAAAGGGGGACTGGCCTTTTCCACCCGTCATTTCTGGCTGAGGAATGACACCTCGCTCTCGGAGCAGGACATCACCAATGTATTAAAACAACCGATGAGTATCGCGCTTGAGGATACCAAGGAGCCGCAGGTTTTAATCTATCACACCCACGCCACCGAAAGTTTCTGCCCTTTTGATACCGAGATCTACGATACGCGGTATAACTGGCGCAGCACCGACAACAATAACAATATGGTCGCTGTGGGGGCGGTCATGGCGCAAACGCTGCGTGATCGCGGCATCGTCGTCATTCAGGACACGAGCCAGCACGATTATCCCTCCTACGACGGCTCTTACGCCAATAGTTACCGCGCCATCAAGGACTATCTGGCGCGCTACCCAACCATCAAGGTGGTGCTCGACCTGCACCGCGACGCTATTGAGCGCGATGGCAGGGTCATCGTCAAGCCCACGTTGGAGGCAAACGGCCAAAAATACGCCCAACTCATGATTATCTCCAACTGCGACGACGGCAGCGGGCTGATTCCGAACTGGCGCGAAAATCTGCGCTTTGCCGCCGCCCTTTCCGACCAGATGGAATTAAACACCCCCGGCATCACCCGTCCGCTGATGTTCTCTTACCGCAAATACAATCAGCAATTGTCAACCGGCGCGCTGCTGCTTGAGTTCGGCTCACACGCCAACACGCTGGAGGAAGCGAAAAATACCGCCGTTGTGACCGGAGAGGCACTGGCACAGGTACTGTTGGATACACAAAAGAAGGGAAGTTAAAATTCATACCATGCAAAGAAAAGAGCTGCTGCGCGTTTTCTTTTCGTCCTTTGTCATTACATTGATTGTTTTCTGCTTTGTCATGTGCCTTGTCTGGGTCGACCTCAAGGCCGACCGCAACGGGTTTAACGGTTTTTTACCCTCGCTGAAGCTCGAGCAAGTCGAACCGCTGGTGTACGCGCTTGACACGCCCACCCAGCAATACCGGCTGGACCTGACGGCGGCGGAGCGAATGGCTGAGACGCTTCAGCGTGCCGAGGCTTGGGTGTTGCCCGAGGACTGGCGCATCTTCACGCGTACGTCGCTGTATATTCGAGAGCGGTTGCAGGCACACAAAAGATACCAGCAGGAGCAGGAGTTTTATAAAAATGCCGGACTTGTTTAATGGGGTGGCTCTTAACGCCTAAGAAAGGCTGATCTGCCCCATATAAATCAATGTCTGAACTATATCCGTTTTTAAAACCGCACAAACGGCCCCCCGCAGCGGCACCGGTAACGTTCCGGATGCTGCACGAGGGGGCTTTTTTTCATCCGCGCCAGCACCGTGCCACAGCGTTGGCACCGCAGCCGATAACGGTAAGGCGTGTCGTTTAAAACGCCGAGCGCCTCGGGGCTGTGCGTGCGCTGAATGTCGTAGCCATAGGCCGCGTTCATGCGCCCGGCATAGGCCTTCCACCGCGCTTGATGGTTGCGGCAGCCCTTGCAGCTGTGCAATACCTCATGCGCCAACACCTCTTTGCAGGCATGCTCACCGGCGTCAACCACCCGTGCGGCCAGTTCGATCTGGCAGCGACCATCCGCTGAAACGATGCAGCGCCCAAAGCGCGTTTTGGCACGGGTATTAATCAGGACCTTCGGCAGAATGCCGGAAGGAATCGGAATGCCCAGCGCCCGGGCCTCGGCAATGACAATTTGAAGCAGCACGTCCGCATCACACATGCGCACACCTCCCTATAATTATTCTCTATAGACGGCCCAATGGCTGCCCGCATTTTTTTTGCAGGGGGTCGTCTTACCAACGTCAAGCAGACCGCGTCGAGCGCCTGACGAGGGCTTAGCGCCGCTTCAAACTTGGCGCATCATCCCTTTTGCTCAACCTTGGGGCTGAGAAAAAAACGCGCCAGCCCGAGCAGAATAATCCCAATCCCAACGCCCTGTTGAAGCGAAATGGTCTCATGCAAAATAATATAGGCCAAAATACAGGTGCCGATAATCTCGCCCAAAATACTGACCGAGATGACCGTCGCCGGGAGCCATTTCAATATCCAGTTAAAAATGAACTGCCCGCACACCGTCGAAATAAGCGCCAAGCCCCCAAAGGCCAGCCACGTCGCGCGCGGGTAGCCGATAAAGGCATTGGCTTGACGATAGCGTAACACGCCAAAAAGACCGAGCTGCTTAAGTAACCGATGACCGAATACGAAATCGCCGACAGGTCCTTTCGGATATTCTGCCCTATAAAAAAGTAGATGCTGATGATGCCTGCGGCTAAAAACGCCATTAAATCGCCCAGCAACGCCCGTGTGCTGATCTGCCAATCCCCCCAGCCGATCACAAGGCAACCAAGCATTGCGATCAGGCACCCGAAAATCGCCTGCTTGGGAAACTGTTCTTTGAGCACAAAGTAACCAATCGTAATCGAAAAGATCGGCTGCAGCGTGACGATAACCGTCGCGCTCGCCACCGAGGTATATTGCAGCGACTCGAACCACAGCACATAATGCAGCGCCAAAACCAGCCCTGACGAAACGGCGAGCGCCCATTGCCTTTTGGTCAGCGCCCGCACCTGCTGCCGGTTCTGACTGCTGCCCAGCAAAAACGGCAGCAGCACCGCTGACGCAAAAAACAGCCTGTAAAAAGCGGTCACCGCCGAGGGTGCGTTCGCCAGACGCACAAAAATGGCGGAGGTCGAAAGCGCAAAGACGCCAAAAATTAATATAAGGTATAATCGTACAGTCGTTTTCACCCGTTGTCTCCCGGGGCGTGTGGCGCCCCTATAAATCACAAGGCGCGGCCGCCGGGCA
>JAEWBS010000073.1 GCA_023391005.1 Bacillota bacterium
TGGCCGATCGTGACCCGCACCCCCATGGCGCGTTCCTGATCAATCGTGTCGCCCGGGTTATTGTCCGAGCCCGAGATGCTGTGCCCCTGCGCCAGCAGAATCTGCACGAGCGGGAACATGCCCGAGCCGCCCACGCCGACAAAGTGCAGGTTGTGATAGAGCTTTAAGGTTTCTTCTGTAATAGCGGGCATCACTGCCACCTCCAAAGTATTTACCTGATGCCGCGCTCAAGCGGCTTGAGCGCAGAAGGGGATATTTTCAATCATAATTGTGGGCGGCAGAAATTGAACATAATCTGCCGCCGCTGATTTTTACACAAATCCTCGATAAAAAACACAGGCGTTTCATTTAAAAGCGCCTACTCATTTTGCGCTGTCAGCGCACGGCCTGCCGTATACCGTCCGGTTTTCATTTAAAACAGCATTCAAGCCGAAATGATTTTAACATCATATTAAAATTATAGCACGCGAGCCGAATAAAGTGAATAAATATTTTCCAATCTGCTGATAATAGCGGTGACAGGAGGGACAAAAATGAAGATTACCGACATTCGGATCCGAAGAATCTACGAAGAAAGCCGGCTGCGCGCGCTGGTATCGCTGACGCTTGGCGACGATTTTGCCATACACGACATCAAGGTGATAGACGGCCCGGAGCGCCTGTTTGTCGCCATGCCCAGCCGCCGGGACGAGCAGGGCAACTTTCGGGATATTTGTCACCCCATCACGAGCGAGGCGCGCCGCGAGCTTGAAGAAAAAATTCTCAACGAATATCACGCGCACATCGAAACGATTGAAAAACGAGAAACTTTGCCCGGGCCTGAAGCAAGGCATTAATATTGTATCGTCTCGCGGTCAAAACGCCATTTATCAGCCGTTTAGATTGCATCAATATGCAAACAGGGTTGCACCAATTTTAAATTTCCCCCATAGGATGAATTATTCTCATCGTATGGGGGCGTTTTTATGAAAAAACAGCATTTTGAGGACGACGCACCGATCGCCGGTGCCGATGAGCAGGTGCGCCAGTTGCTGCGCATCGCACGGATGGAATCAGACCGGCCGTTGCAGGGCTGCAAGGCGCTGGTATTTGGCGCCACCCCACAGGCCAAGGCGCTGTACGAGGCGTTAAAGCAGCGGTGCACGGCGGTGCGCATGGCGGCCTCGGTCGCCGAGCTGCAGGAGGATGACGCGCAATTTGAGCTGGCAATTATTTTAGAGCCCATTTCGCACCGGGTGCTCGAAAACCTGATGGCGGCGGGCGGCGTGGCCATCGACGCCAATGTGCAGCGCAGCGGCGAATGGGTCGTCTATGACAAATCGCTGCATTATAAACGCATTCGGGTGCTCTCGCTGCTCAGGCAGCCCGACACGCAGACATGACGGCGGCGTGCTTTTTATGGCGCGCTGCCGGTCAAAAGCCGCCAGTTAACGCTTGGTATTGCAGGTATTCATCCGCGTTTGTCCCTCCGGGAGATACTTTTAAAGAAAAATGATGCAGGACATTCACAATTAAGCTGCATTTGCTTGATTTTTGGACTGCATCTGTTATACTGTGTTTATACGAATATTCCACTAAAAAGCCGATATCCTGACGGCGGATTTTCCGCTCTGTGAGAACCGATCAAGGAAGGTGTCGGCCGACCCGCTGTCCGCAGCGCCGGGACATCGTTGCAGGGGCTGCAAGCTGCGTCGCTTTTGGTGGCATATTTGTCAACGAACAGGAGGTGCATGTTGTGCACAAAGATTTGATCAGCTTAATCACAAATATGATGCCTAAACTTTCAAAGGGGCAAAAACAGATTGCCCGATATATTGTGGAACACTATGATAAGGCTGCCTTTATGACGGCCGCGCGTTTGGGCACCGCCGTCGGCGTCAGCGAATCGACGGTGGTTCGCTTTGCGTCTGAGCTGGGCTACGACGGCTATCCGCAATTGCAGCGCTCGTTGCAGGAGCTGATCCGCAACCGCCTGACCACGGTGCAGCGCATGGAGCTGACCGGCACCCAGATCGGCGACGCCGACATTCTCAACCGCGTGCTGACGATGGATATCGACAAAATCCGCCGCACGCTCGAGGAGCTTTCACGCGAGGAGTTTTCGGCGACGGTTGACGCGCTCTTGACCGCGCGCACCATCTATATCCTCGGCATACGCTCTTCGGCGTCGCTGGCCAGTTTTTTGGCGTTTTATTTCAACCATGTTTTTGACAATGTGCGCCTTGTGACCTCGGCCTCGACCTCCGATGTGTTTGAGCAGCTTTTAAATCTCGGCAAGGGCGACGTTTTTTTCGGCATCAGCTTTCCGCGTTACAGCAAGCGTACGCTGACCGCCATGAAGTTTGCCAAGGAGCGCGAGGCCACGACGGTGGCGCTCACCGACTCGAGCCTGTCGCCGATTGCCGAGCTGGCCGACCTGCATCTCTACGCGCGCAGCGAGATGGCGTCGTTTGTCGACTCGCTCGTCGCGCCGCTTTCCCTGCTCAACGCGCTGATCATCGCGGTCGGCATTAAGAGAAGAGAGGAGACCAGCCGCGCGTATTCCGAGCTTGAACGCATTTGGGAGCGCTATGAGGTTTATACCAAGGCTGACGACACTGACCATTAATGAGTGAAAAATTTGATTTTATTGTCGTAGGAGCGGGCGCCGCAGGGCTGATGGCGGCGGGGCAGGCGGCGTCAAGAGGCGCGCGCGTGCTGATGCTCGATAAAAACGCCCGCGCCGGACGCAAGATTATGATCACCGGCAAAGGGCGCTGCAATGTGACGAACAACTGCACGCGGGACCGTTTGATCGAGTCGGTGCGCCGCAACCCGCGCTTTTTATATAGCGCTTTTGACGCCTTTTCGCCTCAGGATGTCATACAGTTTTTTGAAAGCCGCGGCGTGCCGCTCAAAACCGAGCGGGGCGCGCGGGTTTTTCCGCAATCGGACAAGGCCGTGGATATCGTCGACGCGCTCGTGGACTTTGCCAAGGAACAGGGTGTCGTGTTTCGCCAGAACCGCGTGACGGCGTTGCGCTGCGAGGATGGACGGGTCACCGGCGTTGAGACGGCGGACGGTGCCCATTACGATGCGCGCGCGGTGCTGCTGGCCACCGGTGGCAAGAGCTATCCGCTCACCGGCTCGACCGGCGACGGCTACAGCCTTGCCGAATCGGCGGGGCATACAATTTTACCGATTGCGCCGTCGTTGACTGCTATTGTCACATCGGACAAGTGGTGCGCCGAGCTGATGGGTCTGTCGCTTAAAAATGTGACGCTGACCGTCAAAAAGGGCAAACGCAGCGCCGTTTCTGAAATAGGCGAATTGATGTTCACTCATTTTGGCATCTCAGGACCTTTGGTGCTGACCGCCTCGAGCGAGATCGAGGGCGATGCCGCCGACTATCAAATGACCATTGACCTAAAGCCCGGCCTTGACCTGCAACAGCTTGACAACCGTCTGCTGCGCGATTTTTCTGAAATGAAGAACCGCGCTTTTAAAAACGTGCTCGACCGCCTGCTGCCCAAAAGCCTGATTCCGGTGCTGGTGCGGCAATCGGGTATCGACCCGGAAACGCAGGTCAACGCCATCACCAAGGCGCAGCGGCAACGCCTGTGCGAGACGCTCAAGGGCTTTGAGATCAAGCCGCTGTCACTCCGGCCGATTGAAGAGGCGGTTGTCACGCGCGGCGGGGTCAAGGTGACCGAGGTTCAGCCCAAAACGATGGAATCCAAGCTGGTTCGAGGGCTGTATTTCGCGGGCGAATTATTGGATGTCGACGCTGTCACGGGCGGCTTTAACCTACAGATTGCCTTTTCAACCGGCTATCTGGCGGGTGTTTCCGCTGCGGCGGTAAAAGAGGGGGGGAATTCCTATGAGTAATACAACTGCCATTGCAATCGACGGCCCATCGGCCGCCGGTAAAAGCACCGTAGCGCGCGCGCTGGCGCAGCGCTTGGGCTATATTTATGTCGACACCGGCGCGCTTTACCGCTCGATCGGCTATTATGCGCATACCCGTGTTTCGGACACGACCGACGCGGCGCAGGTCGTACCGCTGCTGCCCAAGATTGCCATTGAGATGAAATATGTTGACGGCTTGCAGCGCATGCTGCTAAACGGCGAGGATGTTACCGAGGCCATACGCCTGCCTGAAATGTCGATGGCGGCCTCAAACGTGTCGGCCATTCCCGCGGTGCGCGACTTTCTGCTCGATCTGCAACGCGACCTCGCCCGCCAAAACAGCGTGGTGATGGATGGCCGCGATATCGGCACCGTCGTGCTGCCCGACGCAAAAATCAAGTTTTTCCTGACCGCGACGCCCGAGGCGCGCGCAGGTCGCCGTTTCTTGGAATACAAAGAAAAAGGGCAGACCGTCGATTTTGAAACGATTCTGGCCGAAACCAAGCAGCGCGACTATAACGATTCCAACCGTGCGATCGCACCGCTGTGTCAGGCCGACGACGCGATTCTGATCGATAGCACTGATCTGACACTGGACGAAACGCTCGCGCGCATGACCGCCATTGTTAAGGAGCGGCTCTAACATGCAGTGGTTTTTTAAGCTGGCGAGATCGGTGGTTTGGTTTTTAATGTCTATTGCGTTTCGAATCGACTACGAGGGGACGCATAATATCCCCCAAAACGACAAAGGCTATATTTTGGCGAGCAACCATACCTCTTATCTCGACCCGGTTGTGCTGGTGCTGCGGCTAAAGCCGTGGGTGCGCTATATGGCCAAAGAAGAGCTCATGCGAATAAACGGTCTGCAATGGCTGTTTCGCTGGCTGGGCATCGTGCCGGTTTCGCGCGGGGCGGGCGATCTTTCGACGATCGAGCATTGTGCCACGCTGACCCGAGCGGGCTATATTCTGGGCATTTTCCCCGAGGGAACCCGCTTTCCTGCCGGGCAGCCGGGCAAGCCTAAATCGGGCATGGCGCTGATCGCTAAAATGACGCAGGCCGATGTGCTGCCCTGTGCCGTTACATACGAACGCCCGTTGCGCTTTCGCAGCCGCATTCGTGTGCGCTTTGGCCCGGTGGTACCCTACGCCGAGCTGGGGCTAGACGAAGATTCGCCGCGCGCTTTAAAGCGGGCGACCAAGCGCGTCTGGGACGAGGTTCTGACGCTGTTGGAACTGGGGGGTGAGCAGCATGAAGGCTAAAATAACCGTCGCTAAAACCGCGGGCTTCTGCTTTGGCGTGCAGCGCGCCGTCGACATGGTGCAGCAGGCGCTTGAGGCGGGCGATCGGGTTTGTACGCTGGGGCCGCTGATTCACAACACCCAGTTTGTGCAGGGCTTAGAGCGTCAGGGCGTCGCGGTCATCGATTCGGTCGAACAAAACACCGACGGACGCCGGGTGATCATCCGCTCTCACGGCGTTGCGCCCGGGATATATGCGCAGTTGCAACAAGCTAAAATGGCCTACACTGACGCGACCTGTCCGTTCGTCGCCAAAATTCACAAAATCGTCAGCCTTGTCGGGCGGGACGAGGCGTTGGTCATCGTTGGCGACCGAAATCATCCCGAAGTTCAGGGCATTATGGGGCATTGTAACGGACCGGTTTTGGTCGTTTCAAGCTGCGAAGAGCTTTTAAATAGTACAAATAAAGATATTTTGTCTAAAAACACAGTGTATTTTGTTGCGCAGACGACTTTCAATAAAAATGAGTGGGAAAATTGTATCAGCACCGCAAAAAAAGTGTGTACAAACGCAAAAATATTTGATACAATATGTAATGCTACTTCCTTGCGTCAGCAGGAAGCGGCCAAGCTGGCATCGGGCTCTGACGTCATGCTGGTGATTGGCGGTCGGCACAGTTCAAACACGGTCAAGCTTGCGGCCATATGCAGTCAATATTGCAAAACGATTGCAATCGAAACTGCGGACGAGCTTAACCCTGCGGATTTTACCGGCGTATATTCCATCGGCATCACGGCGGGCGCGTCTACGCCTACTTGCATAATTAAGGAGGTACACGAAACCATGAGTGAGATTTTGGAGAATCAGAATCAGGAAGAGCTTAGCTTTGAGGAGATGCTCAATCAGTTTTGCAAAAGTACATACAATGGGGAGAAGGT
>JAEWBS010000118.1 GCA_023391005.1 Bacillota bacterium
TCGTCAAGGAAAAGGTCAAGCCTACGGTGAGTATTGTCTCACCGGGCGCGTCGGCCTTCCTCACCACCAACATGCCGACGATCACGGCGCAGCTGCGCGACGCCGACAGCGGCGTGAAGATCTCGACACTGTCTTTCAAGCTTAATGGCGTTACGGTGGCTTACAACGCCGCAGGCATGACCTGCACGCCGGTCACGGGCGGGTACAACATCAGCTACACGCCGCAGACGGCGCTTTCCGACGGGGTGCATACCGTCACCGTGGCGGTGACCGATAACGACGGCAACACATCCTCCACCGCCTCGCGCAGTTTCACGGTGGACACGGTCGCGCCGGTGCTTAATGTCACTACGCCCGCCGACGGACTGATCACCAACCAGCCCGCCGGGACGGTATCAGGCGCGACGAGCGACGCCACAAGCAGCCCCGTGACGCTGACCATTACCGTCAACGGTAGCAGCGTCGGCGCGGTGACGGTGGACGGCGACGGCAATTTCTCAAAGGCAGTGACCTACGCCGAGGGCAACAACACGGTGGTCATCACGGCGGCCGATTCGGCGGGCAAGACCACGAGCGTGACCCGCACCGTGACGGTCGATACGATTCCGCCCGAGTTTATCAGCGTGACGCTGACCCCCAACCTGGTGGATGCCGGTCAGACCTATATCCTGTCGGTGAACCTGTCATGATTACGTCGGTGCGCGGCAGCGCCGACGGGCATGAGCTGGTGCTGACGCCCACCGGCAACGGGTGGCGGGCAATCCTGCCGCCCGACCTCGACGACGGGCAGTACATCGTGACGCTGACGGCCACCGACGAGGCGGGCAACAGCACCGACTATCGTGGCGTGCTGTATCTGTGCGCGGGCATCTGCAAGCTGGAACTGCGGCAGGCGATGGCGGCATTGCTACCGCTGCCGGACGGGCTTTCTGTTCACCTGCTGCCCGAGCGGTGGCAGCTGCGATTTGTACGGCATTGGAGGTGTGGTGCATGAACAGCATTCGCTTTGCGTTGGGAGAACAGCGCTATCTCGAGTTTGAAGTCCGCCCGAAGCGACAGAACGACACGGTGGTAATCACCGAAGCGGTCTGGACACTCTCGCAAAACGGCGAGCCGACGGACGGCGGCGACTGTGAGGTAGACGGAAGAATCATCCGGATGCTGATCTCGCCTGCCGGCAAGGGGGTTTACCAGCTTGAGCTGACCGTTACGGTGCCGCCGGAGATCCGAAAGGAGCGGCTGATGCTCTATGTCGATTAAGTTTCTATCGGCGGCGATAGCCCCTGCCACGGTGGTGGCGGGGGCTTCGTTTATCCTGTCGGTGCAGATGGAATATCAGCCGTTGGGCTGGGCCGAATTGGAGGGCGAAAACCTAACCTTCGCGCAGCTTGATCAGAAGGCGTTGATTTGGCAAAGGTTTGAGTCGGGTGTGTGGATCGAATAACAACAAATGGAAGGAAAGACATTATGAAGATCAACGACATTAAGGGAGTTTTTATTGCTGTTTTTGCGGGTCTGACCGCGTGGCTGGGGGTGCTGGCGATACCGGTTTATATTATGGTAGCTTTTAACGTCATCGACTACGGCACGGGGGTTGTCGCATCTAAATACCGTGCGGAGGCTGTGACCAGCTACAAAGGAATACAGGGCATTGCCAAAAAGGTTTGCATGTGGCTGCTGGTGGCGGTCGGGGCAATGGTGGATATTGTCCTCACATATGCGGCTGATATCGCCGGACTTAACATCTCGACCAACGGAGCTATAGCGGCGATTGTAGCGCTGTGGATTGTATTTAACGAGCTGATCTCCATATTGGAAAATATCCGCGACATTGGCGTAAATCTACCGCCTTGGTTGCTGCCGTTGGCCGAGTACGCAAAAAAAGTGACCGAGGCGAGCGTAACGCTGCCGGATGATAGAAAGGAGCTGTAGCCAATGCGTGAAATTATCGACATATCCGAGCACAATGTACGGCGCGGGGCCATTAATTGGCCCGCCGTCAAATCCGCTGGTATCACCGGCGTTATGATCCGCATCGGCTGGGCCGGTTATGATGGACCTATTGCCGGTAATAACGCCCTCGATCAAAGCCTTGATGCCAGCATACGGGGCGCACACGCCGCCGGGTTGGACGTAGGGTTGTATGTCTACACCTACACCAAAACGCCCGCAGCGGCCAAAATAGCGGCGGCTGAGTGCGTCGAGATTGCCAAGCGCTATCCTGGCATGATCAACCTGCCAATTGCGTTTGACGTCGAAGAGACCGCGCTGCCCTGCTTGACCCAGCAGGGCAAAAAAGGCCTGACCGATACCGTCATCGCGTTTCTCGACGAAGTCAAACGGCTGGGCTACTATGCGGTGTGGTACACCTACACCGCTTTTGCGATACAATATCTTGACCGCACGCGGCTGGCTGCTTATGACTTGTGGGTAGCCGATTACCGCGGCAGTGAGAGCCTGATGCAAAGCCAACTTGGCCGAAGCGATTACGGCATGTGGCAATATGTCGGCGACAAGGGCGTCTGCGCAGGCGTGACCGGCCCATGTGACCGCAACTACTGCTATAGGGATTACCCGGCGATTATTGCGGCGGCGGGGCTAAATGGGCTGTCTGTGAGTACACCGCCGGACTATAAGGCGCTGTATGAAGGGTTGTTGGCTAAGCTGCGGGCGCTGGTTGATGAGAAATAAAGTCTATAGCTATGCGACGAAGCCTCCTGATTTTTATCAGGAGGCTTCTTTATTTTATCGAGATTATCTTTAAAAACAACACTGAATTCTGGTGATTTGTTAGATGAGAAACTTGTAACTTACTACAATAATATGTATAATGATGGAAATATTATATTCGAGGCGTAGACACCCCTTTTTAAAGATTTTTGATATTTATATAAGAAAGCGCGGTGTAACGATGAAAAGGAAAATTAAAGAAATTTATGCAACTTGTTCGGAAGTTCAAGGAGAATTTTTTAATGCTTATAGCGAAACAGAATATTGTCCCCAGCATGATTGTATAAGACCAAAAAGAATTGAGCTCTTTGGAATTAAAAGAGAGCTATCAGACACGGAGTATGGATCTATTACCAATGGTGATCACTCGAAGCTTGAAAAAATCGGGGATATCGTTGGATACTTAATCTTGGGTAAACAAATTTACGCAGACGGCGAACTTATCTACGATATATGCGACGATGTCGATGGGGACCTTGAGTATATCGCATCAGCACTGATGGACCCGGGAGAGCCACTTGATGATGACCCAGCGCAGGATATCTTTTATATCCATGAGTTTTCAATGAGTAAGAACTTTCCTGATTTGCCACTCAAGGCACGAATATTAGATGAACTCCCTCATATTTGCCTTCGATTATTCCATGTTAAACCTGATATTTTGGCCTTCTTTCCGACACCGATGACATATGATGATACGGATGAGGATGACAAAGCAAGAAGAGAAGCTGTTATGGAATTGTCGGCGCAAAAAATTAATTCTGTTTTTTCAGATATCCTTGACGGGGAAAAAGAATCCCCCAAAAAAGTTATCGAGCTAGGGGCAGTCAGAGAATTCTCAGATGATGAGATGAACATTATTATGGGACGGCGCCGACCAGGAAGGTCATATCCCGAAAGTGCTAAAGATTCCGGCGAATTTAAATTTTATGAGAAAAACGGTTTTATAGAAGCCGGAGACAGTCGCTTATTATATAAACAGATTTGGGAATAGCCAGTAAGCGGCAAGGTTTAGGGTTTGCTGCTTTTGCTGTTCCGGGGCGTATCAAAACAATAAAAAAGTGTTTTTCTACTACTGCTTTACAACTGTATCAACTCTAAAAAACCGCATTACAATGCGGAAAATTCGCCCCTGCTAAGGGCGTAGGTCGGGAAACCGGCGCGAGAGTTCGAGTCTCTCCATCTCCGCCACCAAAAACGCACCCATCAGGGTGCTTTTTTTGCTGGCGGTGATGGAGACGCCTGTGGGCGGGAATCCGTTCGCTGCACTCGCTCGACGTGCGGTAGGAATCGGCGGTTTCCACACACGCCCCCTCCCGTACTAGGGGCGTTACAATCTGCGCCTAATACTTCGTTATACGATGCGTGAGGGCGATAGTTCAGATATAGCTTAAAAGCTTGATGATAATACATCACACAAACACAAAAACCGTATCAAAAAGCCATAAACCGGCTATTTGGTGCGGTTTTTCTTTTTGTGCTCTGTCTATAAAAATTTAGAGATTTGTTCTACTGCAATCAAAATAAAACGGTGAATTTTGATCAGTTAAACACCGTCCATTAGATAATATTAAAATATTGAATGCAAGCCTGTTAAATAACTGTTAGGGCAGGAATAAAAAAAGGCTTGCTTTTTACAGCAAGCCTAAGAGCATATTTAACGGAAACGGTTGCAGCAGTTGCAACAACATCTGTTGCAGCCGTTTGAGCAACCGAAGGCGCCTAAGAAAAGCAAAGGCCAAAGGAACATAATGGTCACTCCTTCCAGCTTATTAAGCAAAGAAAAGCAGGCACATTACAGATTATGGCGCTAGGCGCATATGTGTGAAAATATAGGACATGTCACCGCTTTGCGGCACGATTGACCAACGGACTAAAAGCATGGCAACGCACGTTGAAAAAGGCACGAATCCCCTTAACCGTCGCCACGCAACAGGTTGTCTGCGTAATGCCGCAGGCTTTCAAATGAATTAACACCGTTAGCGCGGGTGCTAATTTGATCTCGCACGTAATCCGGGAGCGCGTCAAAATACTGCTTTGCTTGAGGCTCGCTTTTGAAAAGGTCATACATGTTTGAATACTGATGCATCATATCACCTCTATGGATTTATAAGTCTTGCAGATCAGCGTCGGGAATATCGTTTTCAAGATTGTCTCGTGCGAGATCGGTATCCAACACGGGATAGATATTTTCAGGGACTGGCTTATTAATATCGCCGTCCACGGCGCGCCACTCTTTAGGGGGCATAATAATCACCTCAGTGCTAGCGTGCCCATAAAAAATTGGAATATGAGGTGGAAGCTATTTGATAGAGGCGCTATTATGCTAAAACAGTAAAATTATAATAATTTTACGCATACACTGTACTGTATTGTTACGTGCTTTTAGCACGTTTGGAGGCGTATAAATGGATAATAACAGTGGATGGTTTCGATTAGAGCTAGAGAAAACCCTATGTGAGGCAGACCGACAGAACCAGCAGATTAAGCGCAAGCAACCTCAAACGCCTTCTCCCAGTGCCTATAGGAGCAGTCAGCCGATAACCGCCGAGGCGCCCCGCCCAAGTGTACCCCCCACAAGAACAGCGAGTCCGGATGTAGCCCGCCCGAATGCTTCTGCGAGCGCTCCACCGATGGCTGCCGAAACACCCCGCCCAAACGGAACACCCGCAATACCAACGCGCGCAGACATATTGCATTCGCAGACGGTGGGCGTACGGGGACCTGTTCTGATGCAGGACACCGTGCTGCATGAAACCTTAGAGACGTTTGTATTCTCCACCACGCTTCCGCGGCGCATACATACAAAAGGTTACGGCGCCTTTGGTCATTTTCGCACCACCCACTCAATGAAGGAATACACCGAAGCCGAATTTTTGCAAACACCCGGTCAACAGGTGCCGGTGGCGGTGCGTTTCTCTCTGGCGTCAAGCAACGAAGGAACGCCGGATACTTTAAGAAACGTACGCGGGTTTAGCACCCGGTTTTATACCGATAAGGGCATCTTCGACCTACTCTGCAACCATCTCCCGGTCTTTTTTATACGCGATGCGATTAATGTGCCGGATGTCATCAGCCGTCTTTCGCCCTCCCCGGTGAATAATCTGGCCGATTCGGAGCGGTTTTGGAGTCTGTTCGCCAAATATCCCGAGGCAACCAATATGCTGGTATGGTTTTTTTCGGATTTGGGAACGATCAAAAGCTTGCGCCATATCCGGGGGTACAGTGTGAGCACCTATGTCTGGCGCAATGCGCAGGGTGTTCGGCGCTATGTAAAATATACCTGGTTTCCTATGGCGGGGCAGGAATACATCAGCCGGCAGGAGGCCCAGCAGTTGGCTTGCAAAGATCCGGACATCGCCGGACGCGATCTCTATGACAGCATCGCGCAGGGTAAGGCTGTCGAATACGAGCTACGCGTACAGCTGATGAATCCCGAGGATGCAAAGACGCTCCCGTTTGACCCTTTGGACGATACCAAACTGTGGGACGAAACCCAATACCCCTATTTGCCCGTCGGGCGAATGGTTTTAAACCGCAACCCGGACAATTTTGCCGAGCAGGTCGATAAACTGGCCTTTAACCCGGCAAATTTGCTTCCCGGGCTGGAGTTTTCTGATGACAAGATATTGCAGGGACGCACGTTTATTTATTCGGATGCGCAGCGCCATCGGCTGGGACCCAATTATCGTGATATTCCCGTCAACAAACAGCCGGGATGGACCCCCGCATCGATGGTATCCAGCGGAGAAGGTCGGCAGATCGCCGGTGAAATTATGCGCGCTGAAATCCCGAACCCGGATAACTTTACGCAGGCGGGCCAGAGATACGCGGCGTTGTCTGAGGCGGAGAAAAAGAGTCTGGCGGATAACATTGCGTCGGAGCTGGTGGCGGCACAGCCTGACACCCAGCGCGTCGTCTTGGGGCATGTGGCGCAAGCCTCGCCCGCGCTCGCGCAGGCGATCAGGGACCAAATGCCTTTGTACGCCAATACGGTGGGGAAATAGCCCTAAAAGTTAGTGGATATATATCAAACAGCTATAAAATTCGTTCGGTATGTCCTACGTGAAAACGCAGGACATACGCCGTTTTAAGGGTCTTTTGCGCCTGAAAAGGCTATAAAAAGATGGGGGTTATGAATGCCCTCAGAGCATTTTTGACGATATGGAGGGAATTTTGAATCGCCATGCCGTCACATCTAATTTGCAGGAGCGGATTGCGCGGCAAGGCAGCGCAATCAAAATTGGGGAAGGCCGGACGATGATTTTTAATCGTTTAATTTTAACAAAAAATATGCTAAACTGATACTGCGCAAATAAAAAACCAACAAGCAAAGTTGCCAATAGCACAACAAATAGTCAATAAATAAAAAACAAAGGCGGTGGGTGCTATTAAAAAAATAAAAGTTACTGCCAAAGATGTGGCAAAGCGTGCGGGTGTTTCCGCTGCCACCGTGTCAATGATTTTAAACGGCAAAAGCAGCAGTAAATTTCCTGAGAAGACCTGCCGCCGCGTTATAGATGCCTGTAATGAGTTGGGCTATGTCCGAAATGGCGCTTTCAAAACAGCGGCGCTTGACGATAAGGTATTGGTTGCGATTACGCCGACGCTTTCAAATTTGTACTATGTGCATATGGTCGAGGCAATGCAGCGCAGAGCGAAGGAATTAGGGTATTCCCTGTTAGCGTTTGACACGTTCCGAGAGATCCCGCAGGAAACCCGGATTATGCAGATTTGCAGCCAATTCCCCTTTAGGGGTGTATTTTTCCTCTACCCGCCGGAAAATAACATGTTGCTGCAACAGGTGGGGTGGTCAAAGCCTGTCATCCATATCTACGACAAGGGCGTTCATAATAACGCGGATATTCTTGAATTAGATGGCTTTCGTGTGGGCGCTATTATCGGTGAATACTTGATTAAACTCGGTCATGAACGCATCGCTTTTATCACGTCCACCTTTGAAACAAAACAGGTAACGCGAATTCGCCGGCTAGAAGGGTTACGCTCTGTATACGAGGCCCACGATTTCGACCCGGCCCAAAGCGTCATGGCCTGCTCGCCGGAGTTGGAGTTGGCGGAGGCAAAGGTGGTGCCGGAAGGATATGAGTTAGGCTATTTAATGGCGAAACGATTGATTGAACGCAACGAAGATGTGACGGCATTTGTTGCGGTCAACGACATGATAGCCATTGGTGTTATGGACGCGATCATAGATACGGGCAAGCGCATTCCCGACGATTATTCGGTGTGTGGCTGTGACAACACAAGCGTCTCGAAATATAAGGGTATCTCATTGACTTCAGTAGAAAGCTACGCAAGGCAGACCGGGCGGGAGGCTGTGGATATTCTGGTTCGGAAGATTGAGGGTGGAAGCCATCTTTCTGAACTTGAAGACAGCCCGGACGGCATTACCCGTGTAGAGTATTTCCCGAAGCTCATTATCCGAAAGAGTACAGGCCCCAGAGAGAAAAGGATTTCGATTCAAGCAAAAAACGATTAGCGATGATCTGTTATAAAGCCGGGAACAGTGCACAGTTTCCCGGCTTTTAATTGTGCAAAACAGAGGAAGTTTTATAAAATTGGAACCTTCAATAAATTGTTTAGTAAATAGTTTACTGCTCTTAAATGCAGTATTTGTACCTTGAAAAAGACCTGCATAAGAAAATGCGCGTTAGTTTTTATAATTTTGAATGCAGAAAAAGTTTAGTAAATTTTATGCGCTATTTTACTTAATTGTTTACTTGATTTGCATGCAATAAACGCAAAAAGGGTGTCTTAAGATTACGTTTGCATAACTTTTGCCGAGCAGTTATGATCGCTATAAAGAAATATGAAATCCATTTATGGCCTTCATATTGATCAAATTAAGAGCGCCTCATATCCGCGTTTATATGAGCCATGCAGGATTAAGATAATGTCAATTTCCTGTTGAGAGACATATTCACACTGATTCTATCGACGCGGTAGGGATACGTCTATGATGTGGGAGTCTGATGATATGAAAATGCCGAAGAAGCCGATGGAATTGAATGCGTATCTGAACCAGCGCTTTACTTGCGACTGCGGCAAGGAACATTATGCGGCCCTTCGGGCTGTCCGCGTGGGTGAGAATGCCCTGAATGAGCTCCCGAAGCTCGTCAAGGCCATGGGCTTTAAGAGCCTGTACCTCATCAGCGATCCCATCACCTATGGAATCGCCGGCGAGAAATGCGTCAGGATTCTGGCGGATTCCGGGATCCAGCATCAAATCATCCAGCTGTCCCATCTGGGCTTTGACGAGGCGACCTTGGGTGAACTGACCATCAACATGCCTGTAGATTGTGATCTCGTGGTTGCAGTAGGCACCGGCACCATCAATGATATGACCCGCTACTTTAGCTTTAAAATGGGCTGTCCCTTTTTCACCGTGGCGACCGCCGCCCCCATGGATGGCTTTGCCTCCAGCATTGCCGCCATTCAGGTTAATCACCTGAAGACCACGTTCGACGCTCAGACGCCTACCGCCATCATCGGTGACACCGAGATACTAAAAGACGCCCCCTACCACATGATCGCCGCAGGTCTGGGCGACCTGTTGGGCAAGTTCACCTGCCTGTGCGATTGGAAATTGGCCAAGGTCATCAACGGCGAGCACTATTGCGGCAATATCGTGGAATTAGTCGAAAGCTGCGTCCGGAATGTGCTGTCCAGCGCCGACAAGGTCACCGAGCGGGACCCCGAGACGCTGGGCGACGTCATGAATGGTTTGGTTCTGGCCGGTGTTGCCATGAGCTTGTATGGCAACTCCCGCCCCGCTTCCGGCTGTGAGCACCATATGTCCCATTACTGGGAGATGATTTTTGAACAGGCTGGCAAGCGCCCCGTGCCCCACGGCACGCAGGTGGGGGTGGGCACCGTATTGATTCTTAAACTGGTCGAGAAGCTGCAAAAGACCGATGTGGACTTTAATGCCGCCCGTGTTGCGGCTAAGTCTTATGATCCCGCCAAGTGGGAAGACGCCATCCGTGCAGCCTACGGCCCCGCCGCAGAGGGCGTCATCGCAATGGAGGCCAAGACCCAAAAGAACGGGACAAATGCCCGTCTGGCCCGTATCGACACCATAGAGGCGCGTTGGGACGAGATTGTGGCATTGTTGGCCGATCTGCCTTCCTCAGAAGAAATAATGAACATCCTGCACGCCTTGAATTCTCCTTGTTTGCCCGGCGAAATTGGGGTGGACCACGACCTGCTCAAGCGAACCTTTTTGTACTGCAAAGAGGTGCGCGCCCGCTATACCATCCTCCAAATGGTTTGGGATCTGGGCCTGTTGGATATCCTGTCCGATGAGGTCATAGCCGACCTTGAGGACACCGTTACTTAAAAAGGCGGTTTTAACCAAGCCCGCTATGCCGCCGCTTTACCGATATAATACCGTGACATCTGTTGAAACACGCGTTTTACCTTCGCGTTAAAAGGTAGGGCTATTGCGGCTCTCGGATGAACCCGTAGGATACGGGAATCAGCATGATACTTCATAATAAACCAGCAGAGAAGGGGGCGCTTTATCCACCCAAAAACGTTGACACGGCGTATATATAAAAATTAAAAGAGGGGTTAATTGTATGAAAAAGTTGTTTACACTTACACTGGCGCTGACCATGTCGCTATGTCTGGTGGCCTGCGGCGGTAAGACCGCGGCCTCCGCGCCCGGCAGCAGCACGCCCGAAGCCAGCAGCAAAGAAGCTGCCAAGCCCATCGTCATCAGCCTGTCCAACGCCTACAGTGATATGGATCAGGTCAACGTGGAATTGAAGGCTGCCGCCGGTCGCATCTCCGAGCGTACCAAGGGTCTTGTCGATCTCAAGGTCTATCCCAACAATACGCTTGGCACCCCTGCTGACGCCGTTGAGGCCATCAGAAGCGACGCGCCGCTGCTGTATGTAACCGCCTTCAGTCAGTGGGAAGACTCCTATCCCGATGCCTGTGCCATTCAGGCCGGCTTTGTGTTTGATTCCGCCGAGGAGTGCGTGCGCTTCTATGATACCGATCTGTTTGACGAAATCGTCGCCAATCTGGACGCTGTGAACATTCATTGCATCAATGTCAGCTTTACCGCCGGTATGCGGCATGTTCTTGGCAAGAAGCAGATTAAGACCCCCGCGGATATCAAGGGCCTGAAGCTGCGCGTCCCCGGCTCCTCCCCCTATCTGGACTGCTTCAACTCCTTGGGCGCCAGCCCCATGGCAATGCCCTCCTCCGAGCAGATCAGCGCGCTGTCCGCCGGTACGATCGACGCCGTCGACCAGTCCATCAGCCTGATCTACAGCACCAAGACCTATGAGCTTGTCAAGGAATGTACGCTGCTTGCGCAGATGCCGCTTGCGGACGGCCTGTATTGCAGCACCACCTTCTGGAACAGCCTACCCGAAGAGTACCGCAACATCATCGAGGAAGAGCTCCACGCCGCCGGTCAGAATTATTACAAGTATTCCATGGAGAACGAGGCGATCATGCGTGCCGAGATGGAGAAAGCCGGCGTCCATTTTTATGATGTGGACCGCGCGCCTTTTGCCGCGCTTGCTCAGGAGAACGTCTTGAAGTATGGCATCGGCCAGAAGGTGCTTGATACCGTTGCTCAGATTCGCGCCGACATCGCGGCCGGCAAGTAACGCCACAGCTTTTTAACACCAATTTTGTAGTAGACTGACGTGTATAGTCTGAGGGGGCTGCAAAAAGTTTCCTCAGACTATGATTTCATAAGACGGATAAGGGATGCCTGATAAAGTACAGGTGTCCATCCTAACGAAACGAGGAACCTTATGAAAAAAATCGTTGCCTTTTTCAGGGACGGAACAGCGGAAGAATGGATGGGACAGGTGATGGTCGTTCTGGTCCTTGTGCCTGTTATCGTCAACATATTTTCGCGTACCGTCTTAAACCATTATTCCACCACGCTTGAGACCATCGCGCTGGCGGCTTATGTCTGGATCGGCTATGCCGGCTTCGGATATCTGTATAAGAAAGACGCCCATGTGGATGTTAAGTTTGTCCAAAAGCTGTTGCCGCAGGTCGGACAGCAGATTGTAGATATCCTCCGCGATATTTTTGTTCTTGTATTTTCGGTTTTTATCACCTATTGGGGCATCAAGCTGTGTAAGAGCGGGCTGACCCGTGTGGTCACCGGCACAAAGATTCCTTATTTTTTCCTGTATCTGTCCATTGTGGTCGGTTTCTTCAGCGGGGCGGTGCGCAGCCTGTGGTCGCTGCTGGGCCGTATCTTTAAGCGCAATAAAGAGGGGAGGGGCGCCGAATGAATTTTCTCACATGGCTGCCTCTGATTTTGGTATTCGTTCTGCTGGCCTTTCGCATCCCCGTATGCGCTGCCTTTATCAGCGGGGCCGTCGTCTATTTTACATTTATCGCGCCGGAAATGCCGCTGAACATCGTGCTGTCCAAGATGGTCACCTCCGGTATGAACTTTAACCTGATGGCTATCCCGTTTTTTATTACGGCGGGCCTGCTGATGAACTATACCGGCATTACCACTCGTATGATGCGGTTTGCCGATCTGTTGGTGGGACACATGTGGGGCGGCTTGGCGCAGGTAAACGTGCTGCTGTCCACGTTGATGGGCGGTCTGTGCGGCTCCTCCAACGCGGATGCCGCCATGCAGTGCAAGATGCTGGTGCCCGAAATGGAAAAGCGCGGCTTTAATCGCGCCTTTTCCGCCGCTGTCACCGCCAACTCCGCGCTGATCTCCCCGATGATTCCCCCCGGCGTCATGCTGATTCTATACGCTTCTATTACGGAAAATTCGGTGCTGGATATGTTTATGGCCGGCTACCTGCCCGGCTTGCTGATGTGCGTTTGCATGATGGTCGCCGTGAACTACGTCTCCCACCGCGACGGGTATAAGCCCCTGCGTGAAAAGCGCGCCACGCTCAAAGAGATTATTCTAGGCTTGGTCGACTGCTTCTGGGCCGTGGTGATGATCGTCGTGCTGATTGTCGGCCTGCGCTTTGGCATCGTCACCGCCACCGAGGGCGGCGCTATCCTCTGCTTGCTGTGCGTCTTTGTGGGGATGTTCATCTACAAGGAGCTTCACGTCTCCGACTTTAAGATGATCTTTCTCGAGGCGTTCATCTCCATCGCCAATGTGTTTGGCATCATCATCTCCGCCACGGTTTTCGGCCTGTATTTAACCTATGCGCAGGTGCCCCAGATGATCACGACGTTTGTGATGGGCATCACCAATAGCCCCATCGTCTTTCTGATGATGGTAAACATCATGCTGCTTATCATGGGCATGCTGGTGGACAGCTCCGCCATCCTGATGATCGCGGGCCCCCTGCTGTACCCCATGGCCATCGGCTTTGGCATCAATCCCATCCATTTTGGCATCATGATCATCCTCAACCTGTCTATCGGCGCTGTCACACCGCCCTTTGGCGCAACCATGTATCAGTGCTGCAACCTATGCCATATTGAAATCCCGGATTTTCTCAAACAGGGAAAAGAGCTGCTCGTATCGCTGCTTATCACCCTGCTGCTGATCACATTCATTCCCGGTATCTCGACGCTGCTCCCCTCGCTGCTTAACTGAAAGTTTCCTGTTTGAAACGAGGCATTTTATGAAAAAGTCTTATTTCCCCAAGGATGGGGTCTGGCTCAAAGGAAATTTACATAGCCATACAACCGTGTCGGACGGCACAATCACGCCAACCGACCTTGCGCGGCTCTATTACGCCCACGGTTACGATTTTCTGTCCATGACCGACCACAATGTCTTCGTACCGCACAGCGTGCTGCCACAAGAACAGCTGATGCTGCTCACCGGTGTGGAGCACGACATTGAATATACCCGCGATAAGTGCACCCACATCGTGGGCACCGGCGCGCCCGGCAAAGAAAGCACCGGCTACCTTTGCAAGCGCTACTCCGCCGCGGAGCTGACCGACCAGCAGCTCACCGATATGATGCAGGCAGACGGGCAATTTGTCACACTGGCCCACCCCGTCTGGTCCAGAATGGAGCCGGAGGAAATCCGGGTGCTGGACGGCTTTCATGCGATAGAGGTCTATAACAACGGCACCGAGCATCTGTGCCACGGCGGCAACGCGGAGATTTACTGGGATATGCTTCTGCGCCGTGGAAGGCGCGTTTTTGCCACCGCCAGCGACGATGTGCATGTTCCCCATGACCTGTTCGGCGGGTGGATATGCGTCAAGGCCGACCAGCGCAGTCCACGAGCCATTATGGACGCGCTCTTTAGCGGCACATTCTATGCCTCCAGCGGCCCTGTGATCCGCGACTTCGGCGTGGACGGCGATCAGGTATACGTCTCCTGCTCCGCCTGCCGTGAAATCCATTTTGTCACCTACCCGCCCAGAGGGAAGTCCTTTTTTGAACAAGACGGAGTGCCGCTCACCGAGGCTTCCCATACCCTCACAAAGCGTGAGGCTTATGTCCGCATCGTCTGTGTGAACAATGAGGGCCGATCCGCCTGGACAAATCCCATCTTTTTTGACGACCGCAAGTGAGCGGGTTAAAAATGACAAACTGACGGTGTCGGCTTGGGATAAAGAAAGATTATATATTTGATCAATCAAACATCAGCTGCTTGGCGGCATGGTTCCAGCTATGAGGGAGGATCGTGGCGTGCTTGAGCTCCTAAATCCACTGAGGGAATTGTCAATAGCATCTATTGTTTTTCGTTTTCTGCTGGCAACTGGCTGCGGCGCGGTAATCGGGTATGAGAGAGGTAAAAAACGCCACGCCGCCGGACTGCGCACACATATTGTTGTATGCATTGGTGCGTCGTCCGTCATGTTGCTCAGTCAATACCTTTCTTTTTATTTCGACACAGATGCGGACCCCGCGCGCCTTGGCGCTCAGGTCATTAGCGGCATCGGTTTTCTTGGTGCCGGAACCATTGTCATTACCGGATATCAAAGGGGTCAGCGCGTAAAGGGCTTGACGACCGCCGCGGGGCTATGGGCATCCGCATGTATGGGGCTTGCCGTGGGAAGCGGATTTTACGAGGCGGCGGTTATTATGTGCGCGTTTCTTTTTTGTGTCATCGCGGCGCTGAACCGTCTCGACGAAAAGTACTTAAAAGACTCCACCGTCATCCGTTTTTATATTGAGTACACGGCCGAGACGCCGTTTTCGACGATTCTTGCGACATTACGAAAAAACAGATGGCATCTCTCGTATTTAGAGTATCCCGGAGGAAATAGCGGCCCAATCAATAGCGCGATCATTGACGTACAGCGTTTCGGTCAGGATTCGGATCGCAATGCCTTGTTAGCAACATTGCGCTGCACCAATGGCGTCTTATTCGTAGAGGATGCGTAGTTTTAAGAATTTGTTGGCCAGATCATTTATTAACAGGACAACAATTATTAAAACCTTGCGAAGTTATGAAGGAGGAAAAGTAATATGAGAATGAACACGCGTATAAGAGCAATTGTCGTATTCCTACTCTGTGCGGTGACTTTACTTTCCGTTACAGCAAGCGCGGCATATTATAACACCTACACAACGGTTGCAACAATTCCTAATGGCAACGGCTGCAATCGTACGCAGGGCTTTGCCGTCGGTTCGTCTTATGTCTATACGGCCAAATGCAACGATGACGAAAGCAAGCAGGTTATCTACAGGACTAAAATGAGTGATGGCAGCACGACGCTCATGACCAATGGGGACACCTCGGCCACCTATACAACCCGCCTTGGGCATGCCAACGATATGGATACCTGCACGATCAACGAAGAATACCATCTTTTTGTTGCTACGTTGAAGAGCGGTAACGAAAGCCTTGTCAAGCTTCAATATTCCGGCACAACCTATAAGCAATTGGGCGGATTTAAGCTGCAATACAATGGCAAGGACATGGCCATATCAGGCGTCAAAAAATATGCCAAGGACGCCAACTACATTTACTTTCTCTTTTTTGGATATAATGGCACCGAAACCGGTGTAACCGTTTACAGAGGCAAAGTTCCATTGACCGCAAACAGTGGAACAATTAATATGACGTATGCGTTTAACATCAACATTAAAGACGCATTGGTTGATGGCAAAACCGTATCGGGCCTTGAAAACTTTACAAGACAGGGGATCGGGTATATAGCAAGCAGTGACCAGCTGTTAGTGCCGCTGACAAAGAACAACGTCAGTATCATACTCGTTTACAACAATGCCTCGACTGCCACAGGTACGGTCGGTGCGAATCCTAATCTGTCATTCCGTATCACATCTTCTACCTATCCGACCCTTTTTGAGATAGAAGGGTGTGATGAAACCAATGGGAAGCTATACTTTAATTGCAACCGAAAAGCAAACTCAAGCGATATTGCGCATGACGCGGTTTGTTATTTTAATAATTTCACACCGTAATAAAGTTTGCTTTTCAAGAACCTGAGCATCAACGGTAAAACTGCTTTAATGATTCCTCCGGGTCTATAAGGCATATTCTGATGTGAAAAGCTGACGTCCATTGCAGCAAAAGAGGATTGGCGGGGGCCAATCCTCTTTTGCTGCTATTATTTAACGCTGCGCCATAACCGATATAAAACGCCGCTTTGCAAGGGCCTCTATGCGCTGCAAATCTGCATACGAATTTTTCCTTTTGAAAAAGTTTTTAAAGATCGCTTGACATTGACGTAACGTCAAGGACTATACTCTGGTTGTCAGGAGGTGAATGACATGGAGTACACCATCAACAAATTGGCAAAGCTTGCGGGCGTCAGCACGCGGACGCTTCGCTGGTATGATACGTGTGGGCTGCTCAAGCCGCACCGGATTAGCTCTAATGGATATCGGGTCTACGGACAAACCGAAATTGACCGTTTGCAGCAAATTTTGTTCTACCGGGAATTAGGCGTCGAACTTTCGGAAATAGGGCATATCTTATCGGCAAAGGATTTTGACGGGCTTGCCGCATTGCAGAGCCATTATGCCGCTCTATGCGACAAACGCGACCGGCTTGACAGCCTGATACAAAATGTGGATAAAAGCATAAAATCCATGAAAGGAGAAATTGAAATGCAAGACAACGAAAAATTTGAGGGCTTTAAACAAAAGCTCATAGACGACAATGAGAAGCTATACGGAGACGAAATCCGCGAAAAGTATGGCGCCGACGCGGTAACGCGCGCCAACGCCAAGGTAAAGGGCATGACCCAGGCGCAATATGCCGAGGTTGAACGCTTGTCGCAGCAGCTGAACAATACCTTGAAAGAGGCGTTTGAGCAGGGCGACCCGGCGGGTGCACTGGCGCAAAAGGCCTGCGCGCTTCATAAACAGTGGCTCTGTTTCTATTGGGATAGCTACAGCAAAGAAGCGCACATCGGCGTTACGCAGATGTATGTGGACGACCCCCGTTTTACCGCGTATTACGATAAAATTGCGGTTGGCTGTGCGGTTTTCTTACGGGATGCCGTTCGGATATTCTGCGAATCATGAGATAAAAACGTCAGGGGCTCGTGCATGGCACAAGAACCCCTTTATCTAACAAAGCGCACCATTCCTTCGGTATGTGTATGTCCTGCGTGAAGAACGCAGGACATACGCTGTTTTTGGGCCTTTTATCCCTTTAGATTATCACGCCCAAGCGGCAAATCCTGATTATTTTCATGGCCTGTTGCAGTTTATAGCATGACCGGCTTTTCTATCAAGATGGGCAGCTTTCTTGTTCATCCAATGTGTTTAAAGCCTGAAAGGCCGCCTCGCAAAAATGGTCGACCAAACCGCCGGGCGGTCGTTCTAGGTAGTCAATGATAATCGACCCTGTATTGCGCTCGATGCGGTTTGTTGAGAAATAGGCCAGCGGAATGCTGACCTCGGCATATTGTAGCGCCGAATGGCAGACGAAAGTAACGCCCCGGTTGCAGCTGACCAGATTCAAGGCGCTTGAGACACTGGTCGTTTCCACCACCGCTTTAGGCGTCACCTGATAGCAGCGCAGATCCTCGTCCGACATGATGCGCATGTTCTGCCACGGGCGCAAAATAATAAAGGTTTTATCTGACAATAGCCTCAAATCAATTTCCAAAGGGGTGCGGACGCTGTTTTCAGCGAGATCAAACTGCTTTTCAAGCTGAGGCGTGCGCAGCGCCACCACAAGCACGGGGTCCGCTTTAATTTTACAATAGGAGACCGAGGATGTTTTAGGCGGCAGATTAGTCAGGCACAGGTCAATGCTGTTGTTGAGCAGGGCGCGTTCACAGGCGCGGGCTGTATATTCCACAATGTTGATTTGCGCCTCAGGGTATTGCTTGACAAAGCGTCCAATCATTTTCGGGAGTATGTAAGCGCCCAGATAGGGCAGGGTGCCGATAGAGAGGCGCTGTTTTTCCAGTTTGTGCAGCGTTTCAAAATCGCGATCCATAAGGGACTGAAGCTGCTGAAAGGACGCGATATATTCCAGAAATTTGACGCCTGCGGGGGTGATATCCAGCGGTATCTTGCTTCGATCAAATAACACCACTCCCAACCGCTTTTCCAAGTCGTGCAAATAGCGGCTCAGCGAGGGTTGAGAGAGAAAAAGAGCCTGCGAAGCTTTCGAGATGCTTTTATGATCGGCAATAGCCTGAATATATTTGCACATGCGTTGGTCAATCACAGTCGGTTCCTTCCTTTCAGCATCGTTACGCGTTGAATGTGCCGGCGCTCAGGCCGCTGATGGGCTGCCGTTTGTTATTTAAAACACAATCTATTCTTAGCTCATTATAACCTAAATTTTATTTTCTGCAATGCCTGCAAGCCTTATTAAAAGATATAGTATCAATGCTATATCTTTTATGCGCGATTAAGTATTCGACTTTTTTAAATGACTCTTATATCATTGGTTTCAGAGAGAATCGATTCTCATGGAATGTTCGGAATTTCAATTTGAGAGGAGCAAAGACCATGGGTAATAGTCATGCGAAGGATTTTAGAAGGGCGGTATCGGAAAATAAATTTTTAACGCTGCCGGGAATCTACGATTGCCTCAGTGCGCGCATTGCGGAGGAGGCGGGCTTTTCCGCGTTGTTTCTATCCGGGGGCGCGTTGGCGTACAGCAGACTGGGCGTGCCGGATTTTGGTTTTTTAAATCTGACCGAATTTGCGGAGGCCATTAAGAATATCGTGGCCTGCGTCAAGGTTCCGCTGATTGCGGATGCCGATAACGGCTTTGGCAACGCCATTCAGGCCGCGTATACGGGCAAGGTCTATGAACAGCTTGGCGCGGCGGGCTTGCAGATAGACGATAAAATTCTGCCCGCAACCGACCCGAACAAGGACGAGATTGTCGGGTGGGAGATGATCGCGCCTAAAATTAAGGCGGTGCGCCAAAACGTCTCGGATGATTTTGTCATCATCTACCGCACCTGCGCCAACCTGTACGGCTATGGCATCGACGAATCGATTCGCCGCGTGAATCTTGCCAAAGAATGCGGCGCCGACTATGCCTATGTCGACGGTATCCGCTCGGTCGCGGAGATGGAAGCGCTGTCAGAGCAGGCCAACCTGCCACTGCTGATTAATCTCAACGAGAAGGGCTTTTGCGGTTCGCTCCCGATTGAACAGATTAAAAAGCTGAATTACTGCATAGGGCTTTTCCCTATTTCCAGCATGCTGGCCGCTGCAAAAGGCATGATGAAGGTGTTGGAGGTGCTGGCAAAAGAGGGCTCGACCCTCCCGGCCCGTGACGCAATGGTCAACCCGCCGATTACCGTTCACAATATGATGGGGCAGACCTCCCTGATCGAAACCTATGGCAAGCTCTATAAATAGTCTGGCTCAGATGGTTCTATATTGAGCAGATTAGAAACGACCGGTTTTTGCAACTTATTTTTGACAAACCTGTACTTATGCTTTTAAAATTAAATCATGATGAAAGCGGGATGTATTGAGATGACATTAACAGATGTATTGCAAGATTTCGCCTATTTAAGTGTTCTGCTTCTAATCGGATTTGAAATGAGAAAACGCATTAAAATTTTACAGCGATATTTTATCCCAACATCCCTTATCGCCGGTACGCTCGGCATGTTCTTTGGCCCCAACTGGCTGGGGACGGTTTCTGCGGTTCACATTCCGTTCTCCGGCAGCCTGCCGCAGTGGGCCGGCGTACTGGTCATTTTTGTTTGCGCCACCATGTTTTTAGGCATTGAGTTGGGCAAAGTTGGGCGCGACGGCATGGCCACCACCTTTATGGCCGGTGTTTGCCATCAGTCCCAGATATTGATCGGGCTGGGTGTCGCGGCTGTGTTCGGCCTGTTTACCGATCTGCCGTATCAGTTTGGCTACATGGGTGTCTGGGGTTTTTATGCCGGGCATGGCAATGCGACAACGGTCGGCACCATTATCAAGGAGGCAGGCTATTGGGATGACGCCGTTGGCGTCGGCGTAACCTTTGCGACCATCGGTATTGTCACCGGCATTGTGATTGGGATGATTTTGATCAACTACGGTGCGCGAAAGGGCTTCACGCATGTTAAAATGTCCTTTGAGATGATGCCCGAAGAGGAGCGCACCGGCTATATCGCCCCGGGCAACCGGCCCTCTGTCGGCAATGCCGTCACAAACGCCTCGTCGCTTGACCCCATGGCCTTTCAGCTTGCCATTGTGGGCATTGTCGTGGTGCTGGGCATAGCGGAACGCGCGCTGCTCATCAAGCTCAGCCCCGTTATGAAGGGCTTTCCGCTGGTCGGCGCGGTGCTGGTTTCAAGCATGATTGTCGGCTATATCATCAACAAGACCAGCCTGAAGCAGCGGGTTGACCGCAAGCTGATGAGCCGCATTACCGGAACGGCGCTGGAATATATGATTACCGCTGCCATTGTCACGACATCCAAGCAGGTTTTTACCGACTACGCCCTGCCGCTGATGGTCATTTCGGCCCTGATGGTCGTCGGGAATATTCTCGTCTGCTTTGGTCTGGGCAAACGCTGGCTTTCGGAAAGCTGGTTTGAAACGGCCGTCGGTCTGTACGGGCAATGCTGCGGCGTGCTTGCCACCGGCCTCATGCTCGTGAAGGTCATGGATCCTTCCAGCGAGACGACCGCCTCGCAGTGCATTTCCACCTCCAGCACGTTGGGTTATGCGTGGCAGATTCCCTATATGATTGTCGGTTCTATCGCCATCTACACGGCGCCGCAGCTGACGACCATCATCTCGGCCGCTTTCTTCCTGTTCTGCCTGATCGGCGGGGAGGTGCTGTATGCCAGAAAAAAGAAGGTGCCGGCCAAGCAGTAAGTTGATATTAAAAAAGGAGCGTTTTACCTTGAAAAGATTTACCGTTGGCGTTATACAGGTCGATTCGCAGGATGACAAGCAAAAAAATCTCGCTGATGCAGCGGGCTATATCGCAGAGGCTGCCGCGCGCGGCGCCAAGCTGATTTGTATGCCGGAAAGTGTTAACTACGTCGGGCCGGACAACAAAGGAAACGCCGAGGAGGTCCCCGGCGGCGAGAGCTTTCAGTTTTTTGCCGCGCAGGCGCAAAAGTATGACGTCTGGCTGCATTGCGGCAGCATCTATGAAAAGCATGCCGACGACGCGCGTCCCCCCTACAACTGCACGATGGTGATTAATCCGGCGGGCGAGCTGGTGGCGCGATACCGCAAGGCGCATCCCTTTGACGTGGTGATTGAAAACGGCCCCTCGGTCCGGGAATCGGACCGTATTTCTCCCGGGGACGCGCTTGTCACCGTCGATACCGGAGAGGTCGGGCATTTGGGCCTGTCGATTTGTTACGATATGCGCTTTGGCGAGATGTACCGCATCATGGCGCTGGAGGGCGCGCAGATATTGCTTTGCCCCGCCGATTTTACGCTGAACACCGGCAAGGATCATTGGGAGGCCATTCTGCGCACACGCGCCATTGAAAACAGCTGCTACGTTATTGCGCCCGCGCAAATTGGCATCAAGCCGAAGTTTCAGGCGTACGGCAACTCGTTGGTGATTGATCCGTGGGGCAATGTGATCGCTCGCGCCTCCAATCGCCCCGGCGTCTTGACAGCGGAGATTGACCTCGACTATGTGACGGCTGTACGCAGACAGCTTTTCACGCTGGAAAATCGACGCACCGATCTCTATACCTTGGCAAGAACCAAGTAAAAAGCGCGCATCGGGCATTGTTTAAGGGGCTGGCGGATTTGCCAGCCCCTTAAACCGAAATACCCCAAAGCGAAGGGGTGGACGATCGAATTTCATCTATATCGGGACAGTAAAGGAAAAGAGAGCGTATGAATCATAAAAAGGCGATTCTTCTGACCTGCATAACGGCGCTGATGTGGAGCTTGGCGGGTCTTAATATCAAGATGATCGCATGGACGCCTTACGCCATCGCGGGGGGACGTAGCCTGATTGCGCTGCTGTTGCTGACCCCGTTGGTGCTTAACGGCCAAAAAGGGATGGTCAATCGACATACCATCGGCGGCGCGCTTTGCTATGCCGCCTTTAACTACTGCTTTGTCGCCTCTACCAAGCTGACGACCGCCGCAAACGCCATTATGCTGCAATATACGGCGCCAATTTATGTGGCGCTGCTTTCATGGGTCTTTTTAAAGGAGCGCGTCACCAAGGCCGACCTTATCAGCATGACCTTTGTTTTTGGCGGCATGCTGTTATTTTTCATGGATCAGGCCGGGGGCGGCAGCGCCGTCGGCGATGGCGTCGCGGTATTTAATGGCATCACTTTTGCGGGGCTTTCAATCTTTTTGCGACTGCAAAAGGCGGGAAGCCCTGTTATGTCAATGTACATTGGCAACGCCATCGCGGCGGTTGTCGGCATTCCATTTATCATACAGGCAGGTATGCCCGACAAAAACAGCCTGTTCTTTTTGCTTATTCACGGCGGTATGGTAGCGCTTTCGTATGTCTTATACGCTAAAGCAAGCACAGGACTTTCGGCGCTGGAGACGGTTATTATTCCGATCATCGATCCGATCATGAATCCTGTGTGGGTTTTTCTGACGCTAAGAGAAAAACCGGGCGCCCTAAGCCTTCTCGGCGCGGCCGTTGTATTGTGTTCGGTGACGCTGCGGGTCACTTGGGGCATCCGAAAAGACAATGCATAAAGGCCTTGTGGCTAAACAACGGCAGAAAACCTGAACTTATCTTTTAGAAAGTCCGATTTTCTGCCGTGTTTTTGACGCGCAACCATTGTAAAATAAAAAGTTTAGGGTAATTGTCCTGTTCGTGGGGACATGCGGCGCAGGGCTACAGCGCATCCACCGCTTTTTTCAGTCGTTGCATGGCATCCTGCAACGTTTCGCGCCGGCAGGCGATATTAATGCGCTGAAAAGATTCGCCGCCTGCGCCGAACATCGTTCCGCCGTCCAGCCACAGTCCTGCCTGATGTGTCATCAGGTTGTCGAGCGCCCGGTCGGTCAGCCCCAGCGCCGAGCAGTCCAGCCAGATTAGATAGGTGCCCTCCGGCTCAACCAGCCGAACCTGCGGCAGGTGTTCAGCCAAAAAATGCCGAACAAAGGCCAGATTGCCCGACAGGTATGTCTTTAATGCGTCCAGCCATTCGGCCCCCTGCGCATAAGCGGCCCGGCAGGCGACCAGCCCCATCACATTGGGCTGGCTGTAGCCAACCCGGTTGATTGCCTTGCGCAGACGGCGGCGGAGATCGGCATTGGGCACAAAGATATTAGAAATTTGAAGACCCGCCAGATTAAAGGTCTTGGACGGCGCCGTACAGGTGACCGATATATCGGCAAACGCGGGTTTAAGATTGGCAAAGACCAAGTGGCGGTGACCGGGGTAAACAAAATCGGCGTGGATTTCGTCTGAGACGACATAAACGCCATGCTTAACGCAGATATCGCCCATGGCGGTCAGTTCAGCCTCGGCCCAGACGCGGCCCACCGGGTTGTGCGGGCTGCACAGTATAAACAACTTAACGCCGTGCGTGACAATCTGCCGCTCAAAATCAGCCAAGTCCACACTGTACTTACCGTCGTTATACACCAGCTGATTTAGTACCAGCCTGCGGTTGTTTTCCAGTATCGACTCGCTGAAGGGGTAGTAAACCGGCGGCTGAATCAGCACCGCGTCACCCTCGCGCGTCAGCGCGCGGATGGCGGCGCAGAGCGCAAACACCACACCGGGTGTTTTAATCAGCCACTCAGGCCGGGTCTGCCAGCCGAAGCGCTCGGAATACCAACGTGACAGCGCGTTGAAATAGCTGTCGTTCGCCGCGTCGCTGTAACCAAAGATACCATGCGCGGCCCGGTCCGCCAGTGCCTGCCGCACGGCGGGGGGCGCTGCAAAATCCATGTCCGCTACCCAAAGCGGCAGAATATTGGCGGGCATGCCGCGTTTTTGCGCAAAGTCATATTTTAAGCTGTCGGTGTTGCGTCGGTCGATCATTTCATCAAAATTAATGGGCATCCTGTGTTCCTCCCAACGCCTGTTTTAAATCTTCAATCAGATCCTCGGCTGCCTCCAGTCCGACCGACAGGCGCAGCAGCCGGTCGGTGATGCCCTTGGCTTCTCGCTCGGCTTGCGGCACGTCGGCATGGGTTTGCAGCATGGGGAAGGTCATCAGGCTTTCAACGCCGCCTAGACTTTCGGCATACTGAATGACCCGCACCCGTTCCAAGAGTGTCAGCGCCGTCTCGGCGGTGTCGGTTTCAAACGACAGCATTGCGCCGAAGCCGGTCGCCTGCGCTTTAGATATGGCATAGCCCGGATGGGACGGCAGCCCGGGGTAATAGACCTGCTTGACCTGCGGCTGCTGTTGCAGCCAGACGGCTATTTTGGCGGCGTTTTGCTGCTGCCGTTCCAGCCTGACCGGCAGCGTCTTAATGCCCCGAATCAGCAGCCAGCTGTCAAACGGGGAAAGACAGGCCCCCGTGGTCTTGTAGATGAAGCGCAACCGTTCGGCTATGCCGGCATCGGCCGCGACAAGAAAGCCGGCCAGCGTGTCGTTGTGCCCCCCGAGATATTTCGTCCCGCTGTGTACGACTATATCGGCCCCCAACTGCAAAGGTTTTTGAAAGAGGGGCGTCAAAAAGGTGTTGTCGACAATTAAAAGCAGGCCGTGCGCCTTACAAATTTGGGCGATGGCGGCGATATCGGTTACCTGCATCATCGGGTTGGTGGGCGTTTCGATAAACACCGCCTTTGTTTCCGAGCGGATTTTCTGCGCCACCTGTTCCGGTAACGCTGTGTCCACCGCGTCGAATAAAAGGCCGTTTTTCATCGAAATATGATGGAACAACCGATGCGAACCGCCATAAAGATCATCGGAGCAGACAATGTGATCGCCGGGCGAAAACAGCTCCATCACGGCCGTGATAGCGGCCATGCCGGTCGAAAAGGCCAGCGCGTCGCAGCCGCCCTCCAGCTTGGCGACGGTCGTTTCAAGATGCTCGCGGGTCGGGTTTTGCGCCCGCGAATAATCGTAGCCGGTGCTTTGGCCCACCGCCGGATGCACAAAGGTCGCGGATTGAAAAATCGGGACGCTGACCGCGCCCGTCCGGTCATATTTAGTCGTACTGCCATGAATACATAACGTGTTAAAATCCATCGTTTTCTCCTGTTCTGCTGCGGTATACTGGATGCAAGACATCGTCGCCTATCCCGCTCTGTGTTTAATAAGGCCGGGTGCTATACCGTGCGCACCGCTGCCCAAAGGTGATAGCCCTGCACGGTCAGGTATACCTATCACTGTTTTTCATATATAATTAATATGTTTTATATGATAAAGAAAACAGGCGGATTTGTCAATACGATCTGTTTCTTCAGTAGACATTTTATGATATAAACCACCATAAATTTGCCGTTATTATTTTTAGAAAACAACTGGTCAAATAGTCATCAATTCTGATATAATACTATTCACATATGAATTCATGTAGATTCTTGTGATTTTACACATCCTCAAATGATATGGACATGCCAAAGGTGGCGTCGGCTTTATTGTACCGACCCTGCCGCGACTAGTATCACCCCGAGAAAGCAAAGCCTATCCTGGCCGGGGTATCCGCCGTATCAGAGCTTTTACTCTATCTGAAAGGAACACGATTCATGTTAAACGAATTTGCAAGAACCGAGCTGCTGCTTGGGCGTGCGGCGATGGAGAAGCTCCAACGCGCCCGTGTGGCCGTATTTGGCTTAGGCGGCGTCGGTTCTTATGCCGCTGAGGCGCTTGTGCGCGCCGGCATCGGCGCTCTTGATGTGGTTGACGACGACCGCATCTGTCTGACCAATATCAACCGCCAGCTGCTGGCCACGCATAAAACCGTCGGAAAAAATAAAACCGATGTCCTCACTGATCGGATACACGACATAAACCCTGCTTGCAATGTTCTGCCGCACGGTTGCTTTTATAACGAAGAAACCGCCGCCTGCTTCGATTTTTCAGAGTATGATTATATCGTAGACGCAATTGATACCGTATCCTCCAAGCTGACGCTGATCGAACGCGCCAAAGCGGCGGGAACGCCCGTTATCAGCTGCATGGGGGTGGGCAACAAGCTCAACCCCACCGACCTGACGGTTGCGGATATCTACGAAACCTCGTACTGCCCGCTTTCAAGGGTGATGCGGTATGAGCTGAGAAAACGCGGCATCACATCGCTCAAGGTGGTCTACTCCAAGGAGCCCGCCATCACGCCGATGGAAACAGAGGCGCTCAGCTGCAAATTTCATTGCGTCTGTCCACCCGGAACGCAGCGCAAGTGCGCAATCCGTCGGCAGGTACCCGGCAGCGTTTCGTTCGTACCGCCTGTGGCGGGCTTCATATTGGCATCTGAGGTGGTCAAGGATTTGGTTGGCCTTAGTGCATCGCGATAGGATAATAAAAGCATCCGCATTCATAGCCGCGCCCCTATGTCGTTTAGACGGTGGGGGCGCGGCTGTTTGTATTCTAAAGCAAGCGAAAGTGTGGTTCGCCATCTTGCAAAACCCATAATATGGACCTGCCAGGCGCATCATAAAACACCATTTGAGTTGAAAATTGATTTATTTGTATGAACAGGGGATCAAACCGACAAGGCCGTTTGTCAATTTGTACAATAATCGGCAGAAGTAATTGACTTTTTCAAATTCGTATAATACAATGTGTCAAACAATTCATATTTATCATATATAAATACTATGTTAATATGAGGCGTCTCAGAAAACCACATCGCAAAAGTATCACTTTGTCACCGCGTTTCTGACGGAGAAACTTTTAAAGGGGGATCGTCATGATTCATATACAAAATCTGCACAAGTCCTTTAACGGCAAAGAAATTCTCAGGGGCATTGATTTGACCGTGGAAAAGGGCGACGTCGTCGCCATTATCGGCTCGAGCGGCACCGGAAAGACCACGCTGCTGCGATGTATCAATTGCTTGGAGAAGGGTAGTCAGGGCGTTATCACCGTCGGCGGTGTCGATTATGACTTTCAAAAACCGTCCAAAAAGAAAATACTCGCCCTACGCCGCAAAACCGCTATGGTATTTCAGCACTACAACCTGTTTCGGCATAAAACCGCGCTTGAAAACGTCATGGAAGGACTTGTCACTGTGCAGAAGCTGCCGGTTGCCGAGGCTGCCGCCATTGCCGCGGAGCAGCTTGAAAAGGTGGGACTTGGCGACCGGGCCGATGCGTTACCGCATCAGCTTTCAGGCGGGCAGCAGCAGCGGGTCGGCATTGCCAGAGCGTTGGCGCTGCGCCCCGATGTGATTCTGTTTGACGAACCCACCTCGTCGCTCGACCCCGAGCTTGTCGGAGAGGTGCTCGCCGTCATGAAGCAGGTTGCCGAAAGCGGGATCACCATGCTGGTTGTGACCCATGAGATGAACTTTGCGCAGAACATCGCTAACAAGGTTGTTTTTATGGAAGATGGCCGCATCGTGGAGCAAGGCCCCCCGCGCGAGGTATTTACGAACCCGAAGGAGCCCGCCACCCGACGCTTTTTAGACTGCATTTATCGGCCTTTTGTCTATCAAATATAAATTTAAGAAAGAGTGATTGTTATGAAAAACAGATTCTTCGCATCGGTTCTCGCTTTTGGTATAATCTCGGCTGCTTTGTCCGGCTGCGGCGGCTCCGGTGCTTCCTCGGGCACGGCGCCCGTTTCTTCGGATGGGGCCGAGACCAAAAAGGTCAATGTTGCGCTTGAATCCGGATCAAAGCCCCTGAGCTTTGAGGATGAGAAGGGCAACAAGGTCGGTTATGAGGTCGACGTTCTTGCGGCGGTTGACGCGCTGATTCCTGATTACGACTTCAATCTAGAGTTTGTTGAGAGCGATGCAACGGCCATCGGCCTTGATACCGGCAAATATGCCCTAATCGGCGGCGGCCTTTATAAGACAAAGGAACGCGAGGAGAAATATTTGTTACCCGACGCGATCAACGGCGTCAGTCTGATCAACATCTATGTGCATGAGGATGATAACAGCATTAAGAGCATCGACGACCTTGTCGGGAAAAATCTGGTGCCCTCCACCCCGAACGGCGGCATTTACAATCTGCTCACCGGTTACAACGCCGAGCATCCAAACGCGCAGATTACCATTACCACCGCCGAGGGCGTGTCGGTGGCCGACCGCTTCGCTTCAGTAGACGCCGGACAGTATGACGCACTGATTCTGCCTAACAATCTGGGCTTTAACGAGATCAAGGCGCAGCTGGGCCTGAAGGTCAAAGCGGTTGAAACGCCGGTCGCGATCAACGGCACCTATTTCGCACTTTCTAAGGATCAGGCCGACCTTGCCCAAAAGGTGGAGGAAGCGCTCAAGACGCTGCGTGAGAACGGGACGCTTTCTCAGCTCTCGGTCAAGTGGTACGGCGAGGATACCATCCAATATTTCAAAGGCTAAAGCCGCCGTAATACATTAAAAGGAGGAACGCCCATGCCGCTGCGCCTAGACATCGGTTATGTGTTTAAAATTATTCAGCGCATTAGCGGTGCTGTACCCTATACCCTTCTGATCATTGTGCTTTCGGGCTGTCTGGGTCTTGTGCTCGCCATGGGGGTGGCCTCTATCCGCGTCAAAAAATGGCGGATTGTCTACCCGCTGACCAGCCTATATGTGTCGTTTTTCAGAAGCACGCCCTGTATCATCCATATTTTTATCGTCTATTATGCGATGCCGATGCTTCTGCGCGGGTTTGGTCTGAACATCGACGACTGGAGCAAGACCGTCTATGTTTTGCTGGCACTGGTGCTCTATAATGGGGCGCATATGTCGGAATTTTTGCGCCCGGCCTATCTGGCGGTGGATAAGGGCCAGCACGACGCGGCGGATAGCATCGGCATGACCGGCTGGGCCAAATTTACCCGCATTATCCTACCGCAGATGTTGCCGGTGGCGTGGCCGAATATCGAAAACGCGATGGTCGAGCTGGTCAAGGATACCTCGGTGCTGTTTGTCATCGGACTGACCGACATCATGGGCAGGGCCAAGACGATCATTGTCAATGATTACGGTGTTAAAAAGCTGGAGGTCTATCTGGCGGCGGGGGTTATCTACTGGTGCGTGACCTTCGCGTTAAGCAAATTGTTTCAGGTTGCCGAAAAGCGGATTGACTATAAGTCGCCCGGCCGAAAGCGGGTGGTCTCATGATCAGCGGCGCATTGATACGCGACGACATCGGTTACATTTTGCAGGTTGTGCCCTTTACGGTCGGCGCCGCGTTTCTGATTTTGGTGTTGGGTGTTCTGCTGGGCTTTTTCATCGCGATCATCCGCATTCGCAGAATAGCGGTGCTGCGGCAGCTCGCGCGTGTGTTCATCGATTATACGCGCGGCATTCCGTTGATCATTCATCTGTACATCGCCTATTATTTTCTGCCGCCGCTGCTACAAGCGCTTTTTGGCATCTCGCCAAATCCGCTGGCGATACTTGTCATAGCCTACTCGGTCTACATATCGGTGGGGCAGGCGGAGAATATCCGAGGTGCGTTTGGCTCGGTGGACGCGGGGCAGTGGGACGCGGCCTTTGCGTGCGGCTTAAGCGACGCGCAAACCTTAGGCAGAATTATCGTGCCGCAGATGCTCACAGTGGCGCTGCCGGTGGTGCTCAACAGCTATCTGGGCGTTATTAAGGGCCTGTCGCTGGCCTTTACCATCGGCGTAACCGACATTCTCGCGCAGGCGCGGGTGGCCTCGGCACAAAATTACGGTTATCTTGAGGCGTATATCGCGGCCGCGCTGGTCTATTGGGGGCTGTGCGGCGCTTTGAGCGGGGTCTTTGGCAAGCTGGAGCAGAAGCTGACAAAATGGTAGAAAGGGTGTAATTAAATTGAACAAGGTGGAGCGTATCAAGGCCGCTTTGCACGGCGAGGCGGTGGATCGAATCCCCGTAAATCTGTGGATGCATTTTTCGGCGGCGGATCAGGACCCCCGAACGCTTGCGGAGACGCAGGTTGCCTTTACCCAAAAATATGATTTCGATTTTATCAAGCTGATGCCGTTCGGGCTTTACGGCGTGCAGGACTACGGCGCCAAGGTTAAAATTTTCAATCAGGTCAATTGCCCGCCGGTCATCGACGACTACGGCATTCACAGCGTGGAGGAGTGGGGGCAGCTTGAGCCGCTTCCCGCCATCTACGGTTCTTACGGCAAGCAACTGCAGGCCGCGCAATATACCGTCCGGCTGACCCGTGGCAGCTTGCCGGTCGTGCAGACCATTTTCAGCCCGCTGACCACTGCCCGAAAGCTGGCCGGCGACCGGATTCTTCTGGACATGAAAGAGAACCCCGCGTTGTTTAAGCAGGCGCTGGAGGCCATTACTCAGACCACTGTCAATTTTGTCCGGGCCAATATCGACGCAGGGGTGGACGGCTTTTTCTTTGCTACTCAATGCGCCAACCACGATTTCCTCACCCAGCAGGAATATGAGGAATTCGGTCGGTTTTACGACCTGAAGGTTATCGCGGCCTTTCAGGATGAAACCTATTTTAATATCGCGCATCTTCACGGCGACCACGGTATGTTTGAGCTGATTGCGGATTATCCGGTCAACTGCATCAACTGGCACGACCGCTGGAGCAGCCCCTCGCTCGCACAGGCCCGCCGGATAACCGACAAATGCCTGCTGGGCGGCATACGCGAAATTCCCTATTTTGACGAGAACGGCCTCAAGCTCAGAGAAAGCCTGCTGGCCTGCGGCAGTGTGGCGGAAATCCGACTGCATGTTCAAGAGGCGATTGCACAGGTAAACGGCCGCGGTCTGATTCTCGGCCCCGGTTGCGTAGCCGAGCAGCTGTTGCCGGAGCGAAACCTATACGCGCTCAGAAAAGCAGTGTATGATTATAGCGATCTGACGCTTCAAAAGGACGCCATTTAACCTTTGTTTGTTCTGCTGTGGAATTTGTTTTCTGAATAACGCCCATAAAGGCAATTGGCTGCGCTGCAAAGGCTTATATCAAGGCCTTTGCAGCGCAGCCTTTTTAACAGCTCGGGCTGCAAAACGGCCGGTAGTCGCAAGATATTTTCAGCAAACAGTCTTGACCGAAAACCCCAGCCATACCCGTGATGACGGCGTGTTACAGAGGTGGCGACGGTGACCAGACATCATCTCTTTTGGGAATACCGTCTCAAAATAAAAATAGTCCGATAAAACGAGCCCGCGGTCATTATAAAATCACAAGAGCATTACCCGAAAGGGTATGCTCTTGTAAAAATTAATAATAGTGCGGATCGCTGCACTTAGGAAATCGAAGCGCTGCCGTTACTCGGACTCATTTTTCAGCAGCTTGCAGAACAATTGTCGCGGGGCCTCTCAAGCCATTCAGGTTCTCTTTGGCAGATTGGTGTTTAACGACTGGATCAATCCACGTATTCTACGCCGATCTGCTCGAGAATTTGATCAACAAAGGGACGGGGGAACCCCTCGCCGGACCGGATAGCGGCCAACTGGCCCTCTTCCTTCACATGCAGGGCAGCGGCCTGACGGGCCAGCTCCTCCGCTTCCTCAGGGCGAATGACCAGAATACTGTCGCCGTCGCCGACGAGAATGTCACCCGGGCAAATGACCCGGTTGCCTACCGCGACGGGGAAGTTGATTTCGCCCGGGCCATTCTTGTAAGGCCCGTTGGCGATGACGCCTCTGGCATAAACGGGGAAGTCGGTAAAAGCGGCCAGCTCATCCCGGTCACGAATGCAGCCGTCGATGATAAACCCGGCAATACCGCGGCTTTTGGCGTAGCTGGCCATAATCTCGCCGCAGAGAGAACGGCTCATGCTGCCGCCTGCGGCGATAACCAATATATCGCCGGGTTGGGCCAGATCCAAGGCCTTATGGAACATCAGATTATCGCCGGCGGGGCAGCGCACCGTAAAAGCGGTGCCCAGTAGAGGAGAGGCGTTTATGGGCCTCAGACCGGCATCCAGAGAGGCAATGCGTCCCATGCAGTCGTCGATATTGGCCACAGGGATATTGCGGAAGGCTTCCACCAGTTTACGATCGGGGCGAACAATATTTTTCTTGATTTTGCATCCAGCGGGCATTGATAATTCCCTTCTTTCTAAAGCTTACGTCATTTCAGAAATGGCGTTTTTATTTTTCAGATCGCAATTTCGCAATGGCTTGCTTGATGCGCGCCATACCCTCCACGATGCGTTCGTAGCTGCAGGCATAGGAGAGGCGGATGTAACCCTCGCCCTCGCATCCAAACGCGGAACCCGGCACCGTGGCGATTTGCGCTTCCTCCAGCAGATAGTTGGCCACATCGTCGGAAGACATGCCCAAAGACTTAATGTTGACGAAGATATAAAATGCGCCGTCAGGCTTTTTGCAGCTGAGACCGTCGATGGCGTTGATGGCATCCACGGCGTAGTCGCGTCTGCGCTCATATTCCCGCACCATGGCCTGTACATCGGGTTCCGCCTTTTCGAGCGCGGTGACACCGGCCTCCTGCACAAACGAAGAGGCGCAGGTGTTGATGTACTGGTGAACACGAACCATCGCTTGAATAAACGCCACGGGTGCGGCAGCATAGCCCAAACGCCAACCGGTCATCGAATAGCACTTCGAGAAACCGTTGAGGGTGATCGTGCGCTCCTTCATACCGGGCAGAGAGGCGATGCTGACGTGCTTGGCGTCGCCGTAAACGAGCTTTTCGTAGATCTCGTCCGAGACGACAATTAAGTTATACTTTTTCGCGATTTCGGCCAAGGCCTCTAAGGTCTCTTGCTTTTGTACCGTTCCGGTGGGGTTGCCGGGCGTATTGATGACCATCATGCGGGTCTTATCGGTTATCAGCCGCTCAATCTCCGCGATATCCAGCTGGTAGTCATTCTCCTCGCGCAGAGAGTAGGTGACCGGGCAGGCGCCAAAAAAGTTCGGGACGTGAAGGT
>JAEWBS010000001.1 GCA_023391005.1 Bacillota bacterium
TTGTAAGGGATTTTTCCGCTTTGGGGTATATTTCCCCCGCCGGATTGAAAAGATATCCATATTATCCAAAAAAGGAAGTGCAAAAGCTGTGTGTACAATTCTCTCCCCCGCCGGCGATACGCTGACGGTGCTGCTCGCGGGCGAAATAGACCACCATTCGGCGGCCGGCATGCGCGCCCAGATAGACGAAGCGATTGAACGCTACCGCCCGGCGACGCTGACGCTCGACTTTGGCGGCGTCACCTTTATGGACTCCTCCGGTATCGGACTCGTCATGGGACGCTATAAGCTGATGAGCAGCTTCGGCGGCGCGGTGAATGTCGTCAACACCCCCAAGCCGCTGCAAAAGGTCATGCGGCTGTCGGGGCTTGACCGTCTGGCCAGAATTAATAGCGATGGTTGACAGCCCGACGGCGGTTTTTCCGCCCGCACGGGTTATGCCGACGGGCTACGGCCCGACGTCTAAGGCAGCGCGCCGGACAAGCATCGGCGTGCAAGGCGATTTCTGTCTAATGGGAGATCAGTATAAAACGGAGGAATGACATCATGATAAAACCGCTCAACAGCATGAAGGCCGAGTTTGACGGACGCTCGGTCAACGAAAGCTTTGCACGCGCCGCCGTCGCCGCCTTTGTGGCCCAGCTAGACCCCACCGTCGAGGAGCTTTGCGACATACGCACCGCCGTTTCAGAAGCGGTGACCAACTGCATTGTGCACGCCTATCCGAACACTTTGGGCCGCGTTTACATATCCGCCGACATCTACGAAAACCGGCGGGTGGTTATCAGGGTGAAGGACAAGGGCTGCGGCATTGTCGACGTCCCGCAGGCGATGGAACCGCTTTTTACCACCGGTGCCGACCAAGAGCGCTCCGGCTTGGGATTTTCGGTCATGCAAAGCCTGATGGACCGCGTCAAGGTGCGCTCAAAGCCGGGCGGCCCCACCGTCGTCACCCTCGAAAGGAGGCTCATCTCCAAAGGTGATGCAAATGTCAGGGTGTAAAGATAGGCCCGCACGTGGCGAGGTCATCGAAAAGAATATGGGACTGGTGCACGCCTGCGCCCATCGCTTTAAAGGGCGCGGCATCGACTATGAGGATTTATTTCAGGCCGGCTGCATCGGGCTGATTAAGGCGACCGACGCGTTTGACCATGACCGCGGCGTGCGTTTTTCAACCTATGCCGTCCCGGTCATTTTAGGCGAGATGCGACGGCTATTCCGCGACGGGGGCGCTGTCAAAATCAGCCGTACGATCAAGGAGCTTTCGATGCGCATTGCCCGCACGCGGGAACGGTTTTCGTTCGATCACGGGCGCGAGCCCACCATCTCGGAGCTCTCCACGCTGCTCGAGGTCTCGGAAGAGGCGGTGGTCGAGGCTATTGGCGTCTGCGCGCCGCCGATCTCCCTGACCGAAAGCGAGGATCAGGGCGGCGGTCAGCTCGACCTGCCGGTCGATTCGCCCGAGGAGCTGACCAGCGATTTGATTGCGCTGCGCCAATCGCTGGATCTTCTGGAGGAGCGCGACCGCGCGATTATTCTGCTGCGCTATTTCGGCGAGAAGACCCAATCCCAAACCGCCGAGCGGTTGGGGATGACGCAGGTGCAGGTGTCGCGCCGCGAAAAAAAGATTATGACCCAACTGCGCCGCGATTTGCTGGGTACGGGGTAGAGGTTACGAAAAAGCAAAGAGGAGCCGATTGTTCGGCTCCTCTTTGCTTTTTGGTGGGCAGTTAAACGATATTGGAAAAAACGCATACAGTTGCTATACTGCGTCACTGCTTCATAGAAAATTTTAAAGCGTCTGGACGATCAGCTGTCCGGCGCTTCTGTGTTGGGTCGTTTAATGCAGCCGGAAGACCTCTGACCATCTTAAGCGTTGGATAACCTATGTTTCCCCTATCGCATGTAATGGAATGAACTTAAAAAATAATTCTGCTTTGCAGGGGAGGTATTATATGACCGAGAAAAGAGGAACCCGATTTGCCGTGATCTATCAAGAAGCCACCATAGTACCGTTGACTCAAATACTGGCTTGATAAAGAAACCGACATCTAATACCTAGTGCATTGTCTTTTAGCCGGTGCAGCGGGCATGACGGTTCTACTCGGCCAGAATGGAAAGCCGCTGCTGTATAAAGACTAAGGTCGACCGCTCTAAAACATCAAAAAACGGTATCCCGGGGGCGTTGTCCCGGGATACCGTTTTTTAGCTATAAAGCTTACATTGTGGCAGGGCGCTATTCCCCGCCCTTTTCCATCAGCTTCTCAAACGCTTCGACGACGGCGAATTTGGCCTGATAGCACGGCTCGGCGCTTAAGGTGCGAATCTGGTCCTCAACCTCGGCGGCCTGCTTTTCAGTCGCCACCGGAATGCACAGCGGCGGATACATAACGCACCACCAGTTCTTGCCCTTGCCTTCACCGATCACCACCCGCAGCGCCGTGTAGGTTCCGGCGGGCAGCGTCACGCCATCCTCATAGGTGCGGGTATCGAAATACATATCGGTTACGCTGACTGCGACGTCGTTGTGATCACCTGCCACGCGCAGCGTCTTTTGGGCGGTCAGCGTGATGTCGTCGCTTAAAAATTCCGCAAAGCGGGCTGCCTGCGCGGCGTTAGACCCACCGAGCAGTTCGGAATAGGCGCCCAGCAGCGCGTCGCGTACCAAAAGCTTATGCTGCTGGTCCTCGACACTGTCGGAGTTCGCAATAATATGCAGTCGCAGTGTGTTCTGCCGCACGGCGGCACACTGTGCGGCAAAGCTGTCGAACGAGAGCAGCAGCATCGACAGCATCAGTGTCAAAAAAAGTGTGAGCGCAAAACGGTCTGTTTTGGTCATAACAAAAAACCTGCCAATCCTGTTTAAAAGTCAGGAACGGCAGGGCCTGCCCGCCATTGGCGGACTATAAGCGTATGCGGTTGTTTCTGCCGATCCTGTTGCAATAAGAGATTGGACGGATTTGGAGGAGTTTATTCACAGGATAAGGATTTTAGCGGCTTGCTTTCCTTGCGAGGGGTAAAAATTGAGCGGAAATCGAATCATATCAGTACGTCTAGAGAGTGCAATCCGCATTGTGGCATACGTTTGGCGTCTATGTATCAGGCAGGTGCAAGTGCAAAACAGACATGTGACGGACTCCAGAACAGCAGGTATACCCACCGTTTTCACTCTAAGTAACAAAAATTAAAAAAGCCAAAGGTAAAAGCACGGATGCCGCCCCCATGGCGGCATCGGGAGAACCCCTTGCGGGGGTTCTCCCACACAAAAACAGTCCACCGGACTGTTTTTGTTCCCTCTCCTGCGCCTTTTTCGATAAAGTACACGGGGCTTCACCCCGAGCCCCACAAACTTTTGAAAAAGTTTGATTAAAACTTTTACTCTGTGCAGTATTTTATGCGATATCAGTTTTCCGCCAAGCTAAAAGAGCCTGCGCCGCCAATCGGCAGCGCAGGCTCTTTTAAAATTCCAGCTAATACGAAAATCTTACAGATTTTCGATAATATCCTTGGTGTCGCGCGCGATCAAAAGCTCCTCATTGGTGGGCAGCACCCAGACCGCGACCTTCGAGTCGGGGGTGGAGATGCAAGCCTCTTCACGGCAGCCCTTGTTCTTGGCGGCGTCGAACTTAATGCCCAGCACTTCCATATTCTCGCAGACGCGCTCACGCACAATGTCGTCGTTCTCGCCGATGCCGCCGGTGAAGCAGACGGCATCCAGCCCGCCAAGCGCCGCAGCGTAGGAGCCGATATACTTCTTAATCTGATAGCACAGGATATCCACAGCCAGCTTGGCGCGGTCGTTACCCGCGTCCTCGGCGGCGTGCAAATCGCGCATGTCGCTCGAAACGCCCGAGATGCCGACAAGGCCGGACTGCTTGTTGAGGATATCGATGATTTTGCTGGTGCGGTAGCCCGACTTCTCAGACATGACGCTGACGAGCGAGGGGTCGATCGCGCCGCAGCGGGTGCCCATGATGAGGCCGTCGAGCGGCGTTAAACCCATCGTCGTGTCGACGCATTTGCACCCGTCGATCGCGGTGATCGACGAGCCGTTGCCCAGATGGCAGGTGATGACCTTCAGATCGCATTTGCCGGCCAGCTCAGACATGCGCTGCGAAACAAAGCGGTGGCTCGTGCCGTGGAAGCCGTAACGGCGCAGGCGGTATTTCTCATAATATTCGTAGGGGATCGGGTAGATATAAGCCTTGGGCGGCATGGTCTGGTGAAAGGCGGTGTCGAACACGACGACCATCGGAATCTTCTCGCCAAACACTTTGCGGCAGGCCTTCATGGCGGTCAGGCCGGGGGGGTTGTGCAGCGGAGCCAGCGCCGAAAGCTCATCGATGGCCTTTAAAACCTCGTCGTCGATGAGCACTGAGCCGGAGAATTGCTCGCCGCCGTGCACACCGCGGTGGCCGATGGCCGAAATCTCAGAGATATTGTTGATCACCTTGTTCTCGCCGGTGGTTAAGAGCTCGACAACCTCGGCAAACGCCTCGGCATGGGTGGGGAAAGGGGTCTCGTACTCAATCTTGGTGCCGTTGGAAAGCTTGTGGCTGATCAGACCGCCCGCACCGATGCGCTCGCACAGACCCTTGGCGATGACCAGCTCGCTCTCCATATCGATGAGCTGGTACTTCATCGAGGAGCTGCCCGCGTTAATAACCAGAATTTTCATGATTGTATCCTCCTGCTCTTTTTCAGTGAATAGTGAAAGTGACGGCAACCACCTGTGGCGGCGATTAAAATAATGTCAACATAACAGGCACGGCTTTGCCGAAATGCACGGCAATGTGCCGGCAACGGCAATTTAAATAAGTCCGCAAAGCGGACATCGACATTATTCCCTACTCCCTATTCACTTTTTACTCTTTGCTGTTTTTCCCCAGCGCCCCCGCCAAATTTCTTGACTAGGGTGCTTATCCATAATATAATATTATATAATTTCCAAAAGTGCAAGTATACCGCATGAAGTCGGGATATTATTGGATGTTTTCACGATCTCGGACCGCTTTGGAGGAAAAAATACTTTTAAAATTCCTGAAAACGGTGTGCTGTGCGCTTTAATGGTTATAGTATTAAGCAAAGAAAGGGGGGCGCTGCAATGATGGTTGCGGCAATCGCGGCGGAATATAATCCATTCCATAACGGGCACGCTTACCACATCGCCAAAACGCGCGAGGCGGGGGCGACCCATATCACCGCCATCATGAGCGGTAATTTTACCCAGCGCGGCACCCCCGCTATCGCGGAGAAACGAGCTCGTGTCAGGTCGGCGCTTGCGGGCGGCGCCGACCTGATAATTGAGCTGCCGCTTCCCTATGCCATGGCAACCGCACAGCGTTTTGCGCTGGGCGTTGCGGGCATTGCCGAGGGCATGGGCTGTGTCGATGTTCTCTCGTTTGGCAGCGAGTCCGGTTATTTATCCATTTTAAAGGCGGCGGCCGACGCGGTCGACAGCGCGCCGGTGCGCGAGCGCATGGCGCAGCTCTTACCCAGCGGCATGACCTTTGCCCGCGCGCGGCAGCAAGCGGTCAGCGAGCTGTGCGGCAACGAGGTGGCCGAGATGCTCGGTAGCCCAAACGACGCGCTTGCCGTGGAATATATCCGTCAGTTAGGGCTTATGGGCAGTCGCATTGTGCCATTTGCGGTGGTGAGAAACGGTGTGCGGCACGACGATACGCACACACAGGGCGAGATGGCGTCGGCCTCGTTTTTGAGGGCGCTGATGCGCAGCGGCGGTGTTGCGGCAGTGGCTGATTTTATGCCGCACGCCGCGCACGCGGTACTTTTGACGGCAGCGCGCGAGGCGCTGGTCCCGTTTGACGAGCACCGCCTGCAAACCATGATGCTCGCGACGCTGCGCCGCATGACCGCCGAAGAGCTTTCGCGCATGCCCGACCTCTCAGAGGGGCTTGAAAACCGCATCTACGCGGCCATCCGCCAGGCGTGCAGCGTCGAAGAGGTTTACACGCTGGCAAAATCGAAGCGCTACACCGCCGCCAGAATCCGCCGCGTCGTCATGTCGGCGTTTTTGGGGCTTGAGTCGGTCTACGGCGAACAAGGACCGCCTTATATCCGCGTGCTGGGCTTTAACGCGCGCGGGCGCGAGATTCTCTCCCGCATGAAAGAGACGGCCACGCTGCCGGTTTCCGATTCGCTGGCGTATCTCAGCCGCGTCAACCCGACCTGCGCAGCCTTTGTCGAGCTTGAGGCGCGCGCGACCGATATTTATCTTTTAGGGCTGCCGGTCATCCGCCCTTGCGGTTATGATTATGTGGCCGACAGCATCCGCAATATATGATAGACCTGTTCTGAAATGGTGCGGCATTTGGACAGCCGCTTTTGGCCCGAGCAGCCCGACCCGCTGCGGGCTTTGGAACAAGGCTTACGTCTAACGTCTTTTAAAGACGAAAGGAAGGTATTGTAATGAATTCTATCTTAATGCTTTTGGATAAAAACGCCAGAATGTCCTGCGAGGATATCGCAGCCGCAACCGGCAAAACACTCGACGAGGTGCGGGCCGAGATCAGGGGCTATGAAGAAAACGGCACCATCAAAGGCTATTCGGCGCTCATCGACTGGGAAAAGACCGACCGCAATTACGTCACAGCTCAGATCGCGGTTAAGATTGTCTTAAACGGCAAGATGGGCTTTGACGACATCGCCGCCCAGCTCGCCAGCTTTGAAGAGGTTGAGACGGTGCGGCTGGTCAGCGGCGCTTACGACCTGTCGCTGACTGTCTCGGGCAAGACGTTTCAGGAGGTTGCGATGTTCGTCGCCTCTCGCCTCTCCCCGATGGAGGGCGTGCAGTCGACCTCCACGAGCTTTCTGCTCAAAACCTACAAAGAACGCGGCATCACCTCCAAGCAGGACGTCGATATCAGGGAGGTGCGGGTTTGATTGACTATAATAAAGTGCTGTCTGCGACAGTTCAAGAAATAAAGCCCTCGGGTATCCGCCGCTTTTTTAACTTAGCGAGCGAAATGGAAAACGTCATCTCGCTTGGTGTCGGCGAGCCCGATTTTAAAACTCCGTGGGCGGTGCGCCGCGCGGGCATCCACGCGCTTGAAGACGGCAAGACCTGGTATACCGCCAACGCCGGTATGCCCGAGCTTAAAAGCGAAATCTCAAAATATCTGGCCCGCCGGTTCGACCTGCATTATAAGACCGACGAGCTGTTTGTGACGGTCGGCGGCTCGGAGGCGATCGACATGTGCATCCGCGCGCTGGTCGAGCCGGGCGACGAGGTCATGGTCTGCGAGCCGAGCTTTGTGTGCTATTCGCCGATTGCGGCGCTCTCGCACGCAAAGGTGGTGCCGATTGCCACGAAAGTCGAGAACGGCTTCTCGTTGACGCCCGCGGAACTCAAGGCTGCTATCTCGCCCAAATCGAAGCTGTTGATTTTGCCCTTCCCCTCGAATCCGACCGGCGGCGTTATGACCAAGGAACAGCTTGAGGCGATCGCCGAGGTACTGCGCGGCACCGATATCATGGTGCTTTCCGACGAAATCTACGCCGAGCTGACCTACGGCGGCTTAAAGCACACGTCGCTTGCGAACATCCCCGACATGTGGGAGCGCACGATTGTCGTCAACGGCTTCTCGAAGGCCTACGCGATGACCGGCTGGCGCTTAGGCTATGTCTGCGGCCCCAAGCCGATCATCGACCAGATGCTGAAAATTCACCAGTATGCTGTCATGTGCGCGCCCACCGTCAGTCAACTCGCCGCGATTGAGGCGATGCGCAGCTGCGACGACGCGATTTTAGAAATGCGCGACGAATACGACATGCGCCGCCGCATGCTTGTCGACCGCTTAAACGCGATGGGTCTAACCTGCTTTGAGCCGAGAGGCGCATTTTACGTTTTCCCATGCATTAAATCAACGGGACTCACGAGTGCCGAATTCTGTGAGCGGCTGTTAAACGCCAAGCGGGTCGCGGTCATTCCGGGCGACGCGTTCGGTGAATGCGGCGAGGGCTTTATCCGCATCTCCTATTCCTATTCGATGTCGCACCTCATGACAGCGCTTGAGCGCATTGCCCAATTCCTAGAGGAGATTAAACAGGCATGACCGAGGTTGTAACGGCCAGAGCCTTTGGTAAGATCAATATGACGCTTGAGATCACCGGGCAACGCGACGACGGTTACCACACGCTGCGCTCGGTGATGCAGAGCATCTCGCTATGTAATGAGATCAAGACGTTTCGAACCGAGGGCGGGGGTGTCACACTTAATTGTGACGACCCCGCCTTGCCGCTCGATGAACGCAACACCGCCTTTCGCGCCGCGCAGGCATTTTTATGCTCGGCAGGGCTGCCGCGCCGCAGCGGGATTTTTATCAAGCTGCAAAAGCGGGTGCCGTATCAGGCCGGCTTGGGCTCGGCCAGCGCCGACGCCGCCGGTGTGCTCGCGGCCTGCAACCTCCTGTTCGGGCAGCCGCTCGATACGCGGCAATTGCTCGCGATGGCGGCAAAAATTGGCGCGGATGTGCCGTTTTGCCTCATTGGCGGAACACAGTTGGCTGAGGGCATCGGCGAGGTGCTGACGCCATTGCCCCCCTGCCCCGACGGCACGCTGTTGATTCTGCACCCCGGCGAGGGGGTCTCGACACCCGAGGCATACCGCCGATACGACGCGTTGCAAAACCCGAGCCAGCCCGACGCGGCGCCGATGCGCGCGGCGCTACATAGCGGCAATCTGCATCGTGTGGCTGCAGCCTGCGGCAATGTGTTTGAGCAGTGCTGCCCTGTGGCGGCGGTCACCCAGATGAAGCGGGCGTTAATGGATGCGGGCGCGCTTGGCAGCGCGATGAGCGGCTCGGGCACGGCGGTGTTCGGTTTTTTTGCGGATAATGCCGCCGCTGAGAAGACGCGCGAGGCGCTGATGCCCTTCGGCTGGAAAAGCTGGCTTGCAAGGCCGGTGAATTGCGGCGTTTTAGTGGAATAAGCCTTTGGCTCTGATGTGAATCCAGATGTAAAAACGGCTCGACAATCGTTGTCGGGCCGTTTTGCTATTGTGAAGAGCAAAAGTTTGCAGGATCGGCGCAAAGTCCTGCGTGTTTTGTTGTTTAAAAATGCAGGAGAAAAGTCGTCCAGTGGACTGTTTGATCTCAGATTATTGAAAAGTCGTACGTTACCCGCACGGCGGCGCAATGGAGGCGCCGCTGTGGCCCCAAGGGGCTAGATAACTTAATTGGTGTGTATAATTATGTAACAAATCTGGATACGTGCCTGCAAACATTGAGGAAGATGCCCATACCTTCAAGTGGCGCATATAACACCCAAAACCGTATTGTTTAGCGTTGTTCCAAAACCTCACCGGAGATTAGTGGGCACTAGGGGGACAGCGTCCCCGCAAGGTGTTTCGCGTTTGTAACTCAGTGTAAGATTCTGCGGAACATGCAAGCGCTAGAGGGCCATTCCTGCGCGGCAGCGCTAAACAACCTCTAGCGTTTAAGTGCGACCCAATAACGTATACGTTGTCCACACAGCGGCGCTTCCATCGTGCCGCCGTGCGGGGTGATGATATTTATTAGGCATCTAAAAGCGCCGGTTTAACCTCTCGGCTAAACCGGCGCTTCTAATTTTTCTTAACGCTTGAGTCTTATTTCAGTCCCGCGGTGATGATGGACATCTGATAGACCTCTTCGGCGTCGCAGCCGCGGGAGAGGTCGTTGATCGGGGCGTTGAGGCCCTGCAGAATCGGGCCATAGGCTGCAAAACCGCCTAAGCGCTGCGCGATCTTATAGCCGATATTGCCCGCGTTGATGTCGGGGAAGATGAAGGTGTTGGCCTGACCCGCAACGGGCGAACCCTTGCACTTGGTCTTGGCGACAACAGGAGAAAACGCGGCGTCAAACTGAAGCTCGCCGTCAATCGCAAGATCAGGGGCGGCGGCCTTGGCCTTGGCGGTGGCGTTTTTCACGCGATCAACGCTCTCGCCCGCGCCCGAGCCCATCGTCGAATAGGACAGCATCGCGACCTTGGGGTCGATACCAAACGCCTTGGCGGTGCGGGCCGATTCAATCGCGATCTCAACCAGCTCGTCCTCGCTCGGGGTGATGTTGATGGCGCAGTCGCCCATCGCGTACTTTTCTTCCTGACCGTCGCGCTCGCGCACCATGATAAAGCAGGAGGAAACAATCTTGTTGCCCGGCTTGGTCTTGACCAGCTGCAACGCGGGGCGCA
>JAEWBS010000028.1 GCA_023391005.1 Bacillota bacterium
GTATATATAGCTCTGGTTGTTTTGCCTAAGCAGTTTCAACAAGAGTGCCAATATCTAGCAAAGAACATGATTTATTGCAATTCAACCTATTTTCTTCGTAAAAAGTTTACAATTATAAATTAGCCACCCATGGCATTAGGCCAGATTTTAAGCCGCATATGATAATCGGCCGGAAGCGGCATGTACCGCCCCGGCCGATTCAAGCTATCGCCCGCTATTGCAAGCAAATTGCATTGGGTTGTTTCACCGTTTAAGGTTACTTCAGCGAGCTCTCGTAGGACTCGATCATCTTCTTGACCATCTGTCCGCCGACCGAGCCGGCCTGACGGGAGGTCAGATCGCCATTGTAGCCCTGCTTGAGGTTGACGCCAACCTCGTTAGCAGCTTCCATCTTGAACTTCTCCATAGCAGCCTTTGCTTCGGGAACAACGATCTTGTTACTGGAATTAGCCATAATCACATTTCTCCTTACAATAAAGATTGTTTAGTGATCTGACGTTGCATTCAGATCATTTGCGTTTGCAATCATAGTATTGTCCGATCAAAAATCAATTATGATTTCCAAATAATTCGCAATTTGGCGGAATTTCAACCCACGTTCCGAGCAAGCGCGATCGTTTGCCCATAACGCGAGGGCCGCCGACCTTTTATTTCTCTCAACGCGCGTGCTCTTACAAAGAACCGCGCTATTTTAAACGTAACCGTGGGGATGCTGCTTATGCCAGTTCCAAGCCGAAGCGATAATCTGTTCAAGCGCCGCATGCTGCGGCTGCCAGCCCAGTACCGTTTTAGCCTTTTCGCTCGACGCAATCAACTGCGCGGGGTCGCCCGCACGCCGAGGCGACAGCACAGCGGGAATCGCATGCCCTGTCACGCGCCGGGCCGTCTCAATAACCTCCCGCACCGTAAAGCCCACGCCGTTGCCTAGATTGAAAATAGCGCTCTCGTTGCCGTTTTTCAGATGGTGCATCGCCAAAATGTGTGCCTGCGCCAGATCGGTGACATGGATGTAGTCGCGCACACAGGTGCCATCCTTAGTGGGGTAATCGTCGCCAAAAATCGAGATATGGGCGCGTTGGCCGTTTGGCACCTGCAAAATCAGTGGAATCAAATGCGATTCGGGTGAATGCGCCTCGCCGATCTCACCGCTTTGGTCAGCCCCACAGGCGTTAAAATAGCGCAGCGACACATAGCGCAGACCGTGCGCTTGCGCCGTCCAGTAAAACATCTTTTCCATCGCCAACTTCGTCTCGCCATAGGGATTGGTCGGGCAGGTGGCGTCCCGCTCGTCGATCGGCACGCGCTCCGGCTCGCCATAGGTCGCGGCGGTGGAAGAAAAGACGATCTTGTCAATCTTATGCGCGACCATGGCTTCAAGCAGCACACGGGTACCACAAAGGTTGTTTTCATAATATTTGAGCGGATTTGAAACGCTCTCCCCCACCAGCGAATAGGCCGCGAAATGGATGACGCCGTCGATCTGCTCTTGGTTGAAAAGCGCTTCTAAAAACGTTCTGTCCGAAATATCGCCTTTATAAAAACGCGCGCGCTTATCCACCGCCTGCCTATGCCCGGTAGAAAGGTTATCCGCCACGACGGTGTCGACGCCCTCATCGCAGAGCGCTTTAACGGTGTGCGAACCGATATAGCCCGCGCCGCCCAGCACTAAAATAGCCATTTAATCCGATCCTCCTCTTTGTAGCGGCAACAAATGCCTTGATCCTTATCATAGCCCAAAAAGGTGCGGCTTGCAACAGCGGCGTGGGTATTTAAAATTGAATAGAAACTGGAATTTTCCTGTTTTCTATAGTAGAATAAATTAGCAGACGCAATACGGCCTATTAGGAGGGTATTTAAGATGGGATTTGTCGTCACCACACTGATGGAGAACCATGCCGCAAAAGACGGTATGCACACCGAGCACGGCCTGAGCCTGCACCTGACCGACGGCAGCTTTTCACTGCTGCTCGATACCGGTGCCTCCGCTCTTTTTCTGGACAATGCCGGACAACTCGGCGTCAGTCTCGAAGGCCTTGACGCGCTGGTGCTCAGCCACGGACATTATGATCATACCGGCGGCGTTAAGGCGCTGCTGGACAACGGCTGCCGCCCAAAGATCACCTATTTTGGGCCGGACTTTTTCGCACCCCGATACCACCGCGAGCCGGACCGGCTGAACCCGATCAGCGCCCGGATGACCAGAGAGCTATTAGTTGAACGCCAGACGCCGTTTTATGTGCTTGAGCCGGGCGTGCTAAAGCTTAACGAGCAGATTTTTCTCGTATGCGGCATTCCTTCTAAAAATACGCTCGAAAAAGCAAACCCCGCCATGCTGCGGCAGTGCGGAGATGCTTATGTTGTGGACGATTTTAATGAGGAGACGGTGGTCGTCGTGCGCGGCGAACAGGGCTTGGCGCTGCTTTCGGGTTGCTCGCACAGGGGCGCCGTCAACACCTGCATGTGGGTGTCCGAGCTGTTCCACGAGCCGGTGCACACCTTTATAGGCGGCACGCATCTGATGGACGCCGACGAACCGCGCATCCGTGCCACCATGTCCAGCCTGCGCGCGCTCGGCGTACGGCGACTGGGTGCCTGTCATTGCAACGGCGCGCAAGCGGGCGCCATTTTTGAGCAGGAATTTGAGGGCTTTTTTAACAATAATGCCGGGACGGTCACCGCGCTGTGATCAAGCCGGACAAAAGCAGTCAGGCGCTACGTAGCCGTCCTTGAGCAGCAGCACCGCCGCCGCCGCGATGATATGCGTATGCTTTTGTGCGTCGGGAATGTGCAGCGGATACTCCCCAATCTCCAGCGGTTCGCCGCTCAGCGTGGTGACGGTGCGCTGAATCGAGAAGACAGGCTTTTGGCTGTCTAAGCTCGAGAGTGTCAGCGTGTCCCTTTGGCGCAGCCCGCAGCTAATCAGCTGCTGGCTGCCGTCGATCGCAATGCCGGGACCACTTTCTGAAAATGAGAGCACCGTCGCTCCCGGCGGGGCCGAAAAGGTGCTTTGGCAACCCTCGGGCACCAGCACGATGCAATGTGTCGGCGCCTCTAGCGAGACCCGTCGGTTAGCCCCGCACACCGCAATGCAAAAATCGGGGTTTCCGTTCGCAAAATGGCAGAGAGGGTCGCAGAAGAGCATCGTGCGGCGACTGCGCCCCAGCAGCTCAAACAGTGCAAAAGCCGCTTTTTCGCTGTCGTCTGAGGGCGGAAGCAGTATGATTACCATGATATCCCTCCGTTTTCAATCTATTAAAGTGTAACCCAAAACAACATTTTCATGCCAAAACGGTTTTTTAGCGTAAAAAGTTGTTGACATTACACTTTTTTGAGATATAATAGATGATGCTGCAATAATTACTGCCGAATTGTGTAAAGGTAGCACGACAGACTCTGACTCTGTTTGTCTGGGTTCGAATCCTAGTTCGGCAACCAAGTTAAGGCCGTCCGCAATAGCGGGCGGCTTTGACATTATCTTAAAAATCTATCCTCAGAAATTGAATATTCACCGATCCATGGGAAGGGCCCCTTTTGCCGTGTTGACAAAAGGAACCTGAATCACTAGACTGAATATAAAAGGGCGCTGTCAGCAGACGGTTAGTCCCAGTAAGAGTTACAAAATAACCGCATCACTTGGTCGTGGGGCGGTTATTTTTATTTGCTAAATAACGCAGCAACGCCGATGATAACAAAACAAAAACCCTCGTATGTAACCATGAGCACACCCCCTTCATAGGGAGTGACTGACCGCCTGCCGCTTCTGACAGCGCCTCTATGATAGTCTCATAGCGGCGCTTTTTTTGTGAATATGCCATTTTAACTTTAGGGTTGCGAGGCCTGTGACGGGTGTGTTTCCAACGGCTTTGTGCAGATCAATTCCGGTCGCCCAGCACCAGTCGATCAGTTAAATTAGAGCTGCGGCATCATTATCTTAAAACAAACGGAATATCCGGCTGTGCTGCTTTCATCCCGTGCCGTCAACGCACAATTATGTCGTGCATCTGTGTTCTGGAGCTGATCGGCAATCTGCTTGAGCACAAAAACAAGCGTAAATCATAAACTGTTCTGAGGAGGTGTGTGCTGTGTCAATGCCCGAATTTCCGCTGCCGAATCCGGACCTTACACGCGAGCAGGTTTTGAATATGATACTCTCTTCCATCGCCATGGAAGAGCTGGCACTCAGCCACATCCTCAATGCCGAAGGAGAGAAAATCCAGTATGTGCTCGGCAGAGCGTCCTGCTCAGGATGTTCTGGATGTGCGGGAGGTTGTACGCCCTGCAACAACTGTACAGCGCATAATGAAGAGGTTCTGGCAGTGAATAAAAGCGTCACGGCCCTGCTGGAGATGGTTATGCAAAACCAGCTGATATTAAAAAACAAGATGGATCGGGTATTGGAATATCTGCCAAAGCCTCTGCCCGCGCCGATTCCGCCTTGTCCGCCTATGCCGCCTGAGCCGCCTTACCCACCCGAGCCGCCTTGTCCGCCCGAGCCACCTTGTCCGCCAACCTGTACCATGCCATGCCCTTGCGCGCCTAACTGGCAGGATCACGCTCCCCGTTTTACGGCTATCGGAGGCTTATATTACTGCAACAGCGCGATAGTCTGGCACGCTGACGAGGACTGCACTGGCCGCGACTTTGGTGTTGCCGGTGCTGATGGGTCTAAAATAAGACTTCCCCGTTCGGGCAGCTTTAAGGTCAACATCTGTCTTGAACTGGGCGTCTCCGAAGCAAACCCAAATTCTGAATTGCTGGAACTCTTAATCGTTTGTCGGGATAAGCCGCCCATATCGCATATCTTCTGCCAAACATCCGATCAAAAGTGCTTTGAATTTCGGGGCAGTACAATCCTCCAGATGCCCTGCTCCGCCTCGCCCTGCTTCGCAATCCTTTTGGTACGCGCACCCGAGGGCATCTGCATCAAAAAGGGCCACATCACTTTCAGACGGCTATTCCAGTGTACCTGACGCAACACATCGCACACCACAAATTATCTGATTCGGAGGCGACAAAATGTCACAACCTTCCTTTCCCCAGAATGCGAACTTCACCCGAGAAGATGTGGTGAACCAAATATTATCTTCCATCGCAATGGAGGAATTGGGACTCAGTCATATCATTAACGCCGAGGGCGAAAAGTTGCAATATATTCTGGGGACCCTGCCCGGGCTGACAGGGCCTGCCGCGACAATTGAAGACCTGCTTGACGCCAATGCCAGCGTTCAAAGCCTTTTGCAAAGCGCGTCTTACAACCAGCTCTTTTTAAAATCCAAGATGCAGCAGGTGCTGTCCTCTTCTGAATTGACGGGCGCTACCGGCCCGACAGGTCCCACCGGGCCCGCAGGCGATCCGGGCGGCCCCACCGGCCCGGCAGGTCCCACCGGTCCAACCGGTCCCATGGGCCCCGCGGGCCCGCAGGGCGTCGTGGGCGACACTGGCCCCACCGGCCCAACCGGTCCTACCGGCCCGACAGGTCCCACCGGCCCAACCGGCGCGGTCGGCCCGACCGGCTTTAACACCACCGCAACCTCGGCTTTTGCCTATGCGTCCGCTACCGCGCTGACAGCGGCGGTGGGTGGCACCCCCGTTGCGTTTCCTTCAGGGCAGATACTGCCCACGGGTATCACCGTAGATGGCGCCAACACAACCTTTACAGTTTCTCAGTCGGGTCTCTATCGTATTTCATATGCGCTCAATACGACGGCAGCACTGCTGCTAAGCACCCGCCTTATGATAAACGGCGTCGCCAACACGGCGTCAACCGTCGCGCCTTTAATCAGCCTTTCAAACTATTCCAATGAAATATTGCTCAATATCACCGCGCCGACGACGGTGCAATTGCAGGTTTTGGGCGCGTCCCTCAACCTGACACTGGTTACCGGCGCGGGCGCTACGCTGATGATTCAGCGCCTGAGCTGACGATGGGGGTGTTACTATGTCTCTGCCGCAATATTCTTTGACACCCGGGCTGACAAGACAAACGGCCATCAACCAGATTATCGCCTCCATCGCCGCGGAAGAACTGTCACTGAGCCATGTTCTCAACGCAGAGGGCGAAAAGATTCAATACGCCGTGGGAACGCTCGCAGGGCTGGTCGACCCCGCGACGCTTGCGGATGTGATGAATGTAAACGCCAGCGCCAACAGTCTGATTCAGGCGGTGCTGGAAAACCAGATATTGCTCAACGGTAAATTGTCGGACGCTTTGCAAACGCCTGTGCTCTACGGGCCCACCGGGCCCACCGGCCCCACCGGACCCACAGGGCCTGCGCTGGGCCCCACCGGCCCTGAAGGCGCAGCCGGACCGGCAGGTTTGACCGGCCCCCAAGGCCTGCCCGGTCCCGTCGGCCCTGCCGGCCCCACCGGTGCAACAGGCCCTACCGGACCCACCGGGCCCACCGGACCGACAGGGTCAACCGGCGCCGACGCCCCCTCTCCGCCGCCCTCTGCCACGGCCGGATTTGCGGCCAACACCGCTGGCGGGTTGGTGACGGTATTGGTCGCCGGAACGCCTTTGTCGTTCCCTAGCGTACAGCTCTTATCCCCTGATATTACGCTGACCAGCGGCAATACACTGTTTACTGTCAATACGACGGGCTTTTACCGCGTATCCTATCACGTTAACACCACTGCCGCCGTTTTGCTGGGTACCCGGCTGGTGATTAACGGGGCAAACATTCTGCAAACGACCATTCCCCCCGCGCTGAGTACCTCTCAGTTCTATAACGAAATCGAGGTCGGTCTCACCGCCGGTTCAACGATTCAGCTACAAATGTACGCGCCGCTTATTCTGGGCGCCGCAACACTGCTTGGCGGCAGCCTTGGCGCTTCTCTAATGATTATTCGTTTAAGCTGAAACGGTGTTTATTGAAAGCAATTGAACGCGATATTTGTGTTCGAGCGCAAAGAGCGGCGCGGCCCCATGCGGGCTGCACCGCTCTTTTTACACCATTAAATATTTATGATTAAAAGCGATGAATCTCTTGGATAAAGAGTTATTATGGCTATAAAGCAGGCTATGAGATCAAAGGTGTGTTGACGGTCCAGTGCAAAGCATCGGTGAACATAAATTTCACCGGGCTTTGCACCGTTTTTATCGGCTTTTTATTCATGGCCTATATGGTCGCTGCTGATTTACCACTGATTTTAATGGCTGAGAACTAAGCATTTATGAAGATATCTCCGTTATTGTTTGGGATCTGGGTATGTTTGCTGTCGCTTCCTTACGGGAGCGTGGATTGAAACAGCATCACTGCACCCGCTTTTCTCAGGTGCTTCGGCCGCTTTCCCCTCGCGGGTGGTAAATTTTAACTGAAAAGGCATGCGGCAGTTACAGCGGCCATGGTCGCAACCCACGCGGATGCGTGGATTGAAATATGTCATGGATCAGTGACAAGGAATCCTTGTGTGTCGCGCCCTTCACGGGCGCAGGTACCGCTCTGTACGAGACCCCACCCGTCAGATGTCAGGCAAACCAATTGTGCGCTATCAAACCCACCGCTTGTACCTAAAAAAGATAAAGCTGAACAGCACCACCGCTACACTTAAGCAAATAACCAAAAGATACCCGTAAGGCCAACCGTATTCCGGCATTCTCAAGTTCATGCCATACCAGCCCACAATAAGCGTGAGCGGCAGAAAAATGGCCGTCACCACTGTGAAGACCTTCATCAGGCTGTTCTGCTCAATATCTATCTGTGCCTGATAGGCCTCGCGCACCTGAGTGACATAGTCTCTCAGTGTTAAAACATGTGAAAACAGACGGTCGATGCGGTTATCCAACGCCTTAAAATACCGCAGATAGGTCCTGTCAATCAGCCCGCGTTCGTTCTCGACCAGCTCTTCAAATATCTGGTTGAGCTGTTCATAGTACCGCTTGAGCCTTAAAAGCTCGCGTCTGAATTCGATAATCTCATGGGCGCATTCTTTTTTAGAGGCGGTCAACAGCGCATCCTCGGTATCGGTTATGTTTTCTTCCAGCGTTTCGATATAGGCAATATCCTCTTTGATCAGTCCATTGAAAAAGGTGTACAGCAGCTTCTCGTTGGGCAGCTCCCCGGGCGTGTCATCGGCGGTTAGCTGCTGCACCAGCCGATAAGAAGCGTCGCCCTCACAGACAAAAAACAGATCTTCCTTCGTGTGGCAGATGGTGATAAGCTCGGGCGGCGCGAATATATCGCGAATGTTCAGCCAGTCAAAGGAGATCAGATTAACCCCCTCGTAGCTTTCAAATCGATTAATCTGACCCGGAATCATGCGCTCAAAAACCATCTCGTCGACATAAGGGGCAATCTGATCCAGCGCGTTGTGATATAGAGTTTTCAGCATACAAATGCTCCTTTATTTGGTGGTTCGGCCCGTTTGCAGCAGACGTCGCCGGATAATATGACATTTTATAGCCGGTCGGTAATACTTGGAGAATAGCACAACCCCCGGCTTTATTCAACAGCCGCGGTCAGCTTGGTCGGGAATATTCCCCACCCTTAGCGCGGCAACCATAGGACGACGCTATAGTATTTCCACCAAAAGGGCTTTTGTCCCGCTTTCATGATCAGAATTACAAGAAGATCGCCGATATCATCGCGGAGAAAGCGCCCGGCATTCGCGTCACACTGGATCCGCCCCCGTCGGACAAGCGGGATTTTACATCATTGTCGAAAAAATCAGGAAATTTTATTAAAATTCCCGTTTATTCATATAAACCTATTGCATTTTACAGAAAGGCCATGCTAACATAATATCAAGCGATACTCATGCAATGCAGGAGCTAATCGCGGGTTAATGGGGCTTAAAACAACGGTGGGTTATTGAAACATTACGGAAACGGCCTATCGCATACGTTAAGCATCCTGTTGTAACAGAAATATCTAGGTACAAGCTCGGGGCGCTTGCCTCAGGCCTGTCAGATATAATATTAAACAAAGGAGACTGATTGAAATGAAATTTTTTAAATGTGAGCATTGCGGCAACATCATCACCCATGTAAAAGACTCGGGCGTGCCGGTTGTTTGTTGCGGTGAAAAGATGAAAGAGATTATCCCCGGCGTTGTCGATGCGTCGAAGGAGAAGCACGTTCCCGTGGTGCAAATTGAGGGCGCTAAGGTCATCGTCAGCGTCGGCTCTGTCGAGCATCCGATGATTGAAGCACATTACATAGAGTGGATCGGCATTCTGACCAAGCAGGGTATCCAGCTCAAATATTTGAACCCCGGCGAAAAGCCCGAGGCCTGTTTTGAGCTTTGTGAAGACGACGCGGTTGTAGAGGCTTATGAATATTGCAATCTGCACGGTCTGTGGAAGGCTTAAAACTCAAAACAGCACGGGGTACGCGGCATCTTGATGCCGCGTACCCCCATTCAAGAAAAGGGATTCTCACGCGGGTGAGAATCCCTTTTTGCCTTTTATTCTTGGGCAAATATTTCTCATGAACGCATATGCAAAAGGCAAAATTTAGTATATAATTTTAATAAAAAATGAAGAATTTTTATCTTATATGTCGAAAAAGCTCCCCACTCCACTGCGCCACACAATTTTAAAACGCAGTTCCCGCGCCTGACACTTTAAAGCATCGAAGCGGCGGCTTGGTTTTTGAATTGGTCTTTATAACAGAAAGGATGGTCAGTCATGACGCAACAATATGCGCAAAAGTATATTGATTCGCTGCCCTACGCATACGCATGCTGCAAAAACGTCTATGATAAATGGGGGTACGTTGCTGACATCATTTTTGTTGAAATAAATCCTGCGTTTGAATCGCTCTTCAACATCTCGCGCAGCGCATTAATCGGCCGGAGCATGTATGACTTTTGGACTGATTTTGACGTTGAACCTTCCGCCTTATTTGACCAATTAACAGCATATAATCCCTTTAAAACACGGGAGATCTGCCGCAAAACAACCCGCGCGTGGTTTAGTCTGGATATATTTTGGCTTGAATACGGCGTATTTGCCGTACAGCTACAGGATATCACAGAAAAAAAGCAGCTCCTAAGCAGTCTCATCCGCCAAAAAAATACCGGCGGCGCCGACATTGATTTGAATTTTTTGTTTAACAGCACACAGGACTGCATGTTTATGGCGGAATATATCGACGGTGATTTTTATTACATTTTTTTAAACGCCGCACATGAAAAGACAACGGGTTTTCAGAGTCATTTGATCGCCGGAAAAACGCCTGTAGAGGTCTGGGGAGAACAACAGGGGAAAAGGCTTGCCGCCTTTTATCTTCAAGCGGTCACCCAAAATGAAAATCAGGTCTACGAAGAGATTTTAAACATCAACGGCCGTCCCTATTATTTTCTGACAAGCTTATCGGTCGCAAAAGAGGCGGGGCATCAATACATCATCGTTTCAAGAAAAGACATCACCCAGTACAAAATGCTTCAGGAAAATCATCTGGTACTGTTGCAGCGGCTGCAATCGATGTTTGACGACCATATCGCCACCATGCTCATCATCGACCCGTTCTCGGGCAAGATTTTGGACGCCAATCCTTCCGCGTGCCGCTTCTACGGCTATGAAAAGGCACAGCTGCTAAGCATGAGCATACAAAATATCAATGTGCTTCCAATACAAGAAATCGCCAAACAGGGAAAAGCGGCCTACGAGCGAAAAAAGCAGCATTTTATATTCCCACACCGGCTTGCCAGCGGCGAAATAAGAATTGTCGAGGCCTACGTCTGCCCCATCGGTACACAAGAGGTGCCGCAGCTTTTCTCGATTATCTTCGATGTGACCGATCGGGAGACCTATCGAAAAAATCTGTTTTACGAGAAAGAGTTATTAAATACCACACTAAAATCAATTGGCGACGGTGTCGTCACGACCGATGTTGCCGGTAAAATTACCTCCCTTAACAATGTGGCGCAAGAGATTGTCGGCTACAGCCATGACGAAGCAAAGGGCGCTGATTTTGCAGACATTTTTATTCTTAAAAATGAAGAAACCGAAGAACTGGTTGAAAGCCCGGTGGAACGCGTTTTAAAAACCGGAAAAATAGTTGGCCTTGCGAATCACACTGTGATCATTAACCGATACGGCGAAAAAATCTCGATTGCCGACAGCGCCGCGCCGATTAAGAACGAAGAGGGCAAAATCTTTGGCGTCGTCATGGTTTTCCGTGACGTACGTACCGAAAAAGCGTATCAAAATGAGGTTTTATACCTCAGCTACCACGATGCGCTCACGGGCCTGTACAACCGGCGCTTTGTCGAAACCGATCTCCAGCGGCTCAATGCCAATAAATGTGCGCCCGTTGCGGTCATTATGGGCGATGTAAACGGTTTGAAAATTACAAATGACGTATTTGGGCACGCCGCGGGAGATGAGCTGCTCAAAAATGTCTCGGCAGCATTTAAAGAAACCTGCACACCAAACGATATTGTCGCCCGTTGGGGCGGCGACGAGTTCCTGCTGGTTCTGCCTGATAAAACGCTTGAAGATGCCAACAAAATCCTTGAGCGCCTAAAGGCAAATTTCTTAAAACGAAAGGTCGGCACCTTTCAGCTAAGCGTTTCGTTAGGCTGCGCCGAACGCAGCAGCCCCACTCAAAGCATGGAGCAGGTTATCCGGCAGGCGGAGGAATGGATGTACCACCAAAAGCTTTTGGACAGCAAAAGCTATCGCAACACCATCATCAATACGCTGTTGGCGACGCTTTATGAAAAAAGTATGGAAACGGAGGAACACGCCAAGCGGCTTTTTAAATACTGTGAGGGAATCGGCCGGGAATTAAAGCTTCCCGCGCAGTCGATGAACGAATTATCGCTGCTATCGGTGCTGCATGACATTGGAAAGGTCGGCATTAATCAAAGCATTTTAAGAAAAACCGGTTCGTTATCCGAAGACGAGTGGCTTGAAATGAAAAAGCATTGCGAAATCGGCTATCGCATTACGCAAAATACGCCCGAGCTTGCGCTCGTCTCAGAATATATTCTGCACCACCATGAGCACTGGGACGGCAATGGCTATCCAAAAGGGTTAAAGGGCGAAGAAATTCCGATTTGCTGCCGTATTCTCGCGGTGGCGGACGCGTTTGACGCTATGACTAACGACAGAATTTACCGCAAAGCGATCAGCATAGATGATGCCATCGCAGAGTTGCGCAGTCATGCGGGCACCCAATTCTCACCGCAGATTGTCGAGATTTTTATCGGTATTTTGCAAAAGGAGCAGATCCAGATGTCAGAGAACGGGGGCGTCGTACAGAATGTTACGCCCGTTGTGGGTGCGGGGGTTGAAGTCCTGCTATAACGCAAATAATCTTAATTTACTTGCTCGCTCTCTTTGAGGAGCGTGGGTTGAAGTGCAATTCGTCCAAAATTCAGCGCACATGAACCGATTGCGTCGCTCTTTTAGGGGGAAGCGTGGGACAAAAAACGTTGCCACTCCCTGCATGGCGCGAGATTCATTACGGTGCGCCCCAAGCTCTTGTCAGGCCCACGCGCTGGCACTAAGTGACACTTTATAAAACAGCCCGGTGTTGTACCGGGCTGTTTTATTTGCTAAACGCTGCACCCTCTATTTGATATGAACCACCGGCTTAATCAAATTCTTAGGCTTCTCTTTCATGAGCAGCAGCGCTTCTTCAATTTTATCAAAGCCGTCAAACTCATGTGTGACCAGCTTGGCGGGATCCACACGACCCGCCTCGACAAGGGAAAGCAGCTTTTCCATCCGCAGCCGACCGCCCGGCATCAGGCCCGCGCTGATCTGCTTATGACCCATGCCAAAGCCCCACTCCACACGCGGCAGCTTGATCGACTCGCCTTCGCCAAGATAATTAACGTTGCCGATCTTGCCGCCCGGGCGCAGCGCCTTAATGGCGGAAGCGAAGGTGTCGTTATCTCCGCCCGCTATAATCACCTTGTCGACGCCCTTGCCGCCGGTCAGCGCGAGAACCTGTTCCTCAATGGTGCCGGACTTATAGCTGATAATTTTAGTGGCGCCATATTTTTTGGCGATTTTAACGCAGTTCGGGCGCGTGCCAACCGCAAAAATATCCGACGCGCCGCGCAGAACCGCCCCCGCCACCGACATAAGCCCCACCGGACCAATACCGATGATCAGCACCTTATCGCCAAACTGGATATCTGCCAACTCGGCGCCGTGAAAGCCGGTGGGCATCATGTCGCAGAGCATGACAGCCGTCGTGTCGTCAACCGTCTCGGGGATCTTGGCCATATTTCCGTCCGCGTCGTTGACGTGAAAAAACTCACCAAATACGCCGTCCTTAAAGTTTGAGAACTTCCAGCCTGAAAGCATGCCGCCCGAGTGCATGGCATAGCCGCCCTGCGCCTCAAGCGAGTTCCAGTCAGGCGTGATGGCGGGTACCAGCACACGGTCGCCGGGGCTGAAATCCTTGACCATATGGCCCACCTCGGTGACGATGCCGACGGCCTCATGACCCAGAATCATATTGCTGCGCTCACCAAGCGCACCCGCCCAGACAGTGTGCACATCCGACGTGCAGGGCGAAACAGCCGTGGGCCGGACGATGGCATCCATCGGCCCCGCCGTCGGCTTCTCTTTTTCGACCCAGCCGGTCACCCCTATTTTTAACATCGCGTAGCCCTTCATATTGACGGTCCTTCCTTTCTCGCTCAGCGGCAAAAAAATAATGGTAACAGTATGGATCAAAGCGCCTAAAACCAGCAAAGCCGCTGTTCGCTTTTTATAATATGACGTCATTTGAGGCACATATACAGTGGCAATCGTCTGGAATGCGTAGAACCGCGCTGTAAAGTTTTGTATTTGGGCAACGAGTATTTTTTTTAACCAGCCGTCTCAATTTCGTTGACAAAAAATCAGGCGCACCGCTCGTTAGAACGGTGCGCCTGCCGCGATTAAAAATTTGTAACTATCGGAATAACGCCGACCGTCAAGCGGCCAGTACGGCCCGAACAGCCGTGAGAATCTCGTTGTTGGTCACAGCGCGCTTGGGGTTAAACTTCCCGTCCTCGAGCGCGAAGATGCCCTGATCAACAAGCGTATGTACAATACGGGGCTTCTCACACACGTCGATATCGGCAATTTCAGTGCTGTCCGTGGGGGTAAAATCCCCGATGAGAAATACCGTTTTGGCCAGCGCCTCGCGGGTGACCGGCTGCTCGGGATAAAAATATTCCCGGCCGTCCTGCGCTTTTTCCCAATCAATATAGCCGCCGAATACGGCGGTTTCTACTGCGTCAAAGCCATCGTCGTTCCAGAGGATATCCTCAAACCGACCGAAGGTATGTCCCTTCTGCGCGGTTTCATAATATTTCGAGGAGGACGGCACATAGATCGGCAGATGCAGCGCCTTGGTCAAAATCTCCGCATAGCCCCGGCGGGTGGCGGTGTCGTCATTGGCGAAACCCGAAACGTCGTCAATATACTCGGGGTAGAGAAAACGCGCCATCTCGGTAATACCCTTTTGAAAGCGGAAGGTCGGGGAATTAATAAGCTTATCGGTAATTAAATAGACCCTGTTTTCTTTGACGGCTTTAATCGTATCAAAGCCTTCGCGCTCACCGATCGAGATCAGGTTGCCGCCCGCGTTCATCGCACCGCGCTGTGAAACATAAACGTCGATGCGGTCGGCGTTTTCAAGAATTCGTTCAATGCCGAAGGCCGCAAAGGTGCTGCCCTTTTCGACCGGCTGCGCATCGGCGGCCAGATTGATGCCGCCCGCAAACGCAATAGCGCGTCCGGGCATCGAATCGGGGGTGACGGTGCGCAGCTCAATTTCGGTCGCTTCCATAAACACCGTTTTCTTGTCGGGCAGCTGCGCGGTGCGGGTGGCAATACCGTCAATGGCGGCATAGAAATTGGTCAGCCGCCGCTGCGCCGTTTCTTGGGTACCGGTGAGCGCGGCCAGCTTGCCGATATAATCCGAAAACTTGTCGTAGCTGTCGGGATAAAGCGAGACAACCGGGATACCCGCGCGCTCAATTTGGGCGATATAATCGGGCGCGTTGCGGGCGATAAACGGGCGGATCAGCACGAGGTCGGGCTCGGCCGCGATAATTTGCTCGGGGTCGCCCTTATAGTCGAAGGCGGGCAACAATGCCGCCTCGGGCGGGTAGATGCTGCCGGTATAGACGCCGATAAGCTTATCGCCAGCGCCGATCTCATAAAGATTTTCAGTATGGGCCGAATACAGCGAGATGATGCGGCTGCACGGGGCGTCAAGCCGAACTTCGCGCCCATCGTCATCTGTGAACTGTATGGCAACCGCCTCGTCCGCCGCCTGCCCCGAAAGCGATGTTGACGGCGCGGCACAAGCGGCCAGCGCAATGCAGCATAGAACAGCCAACACAATCGTTGCTTTTCTGTTAATCGGGTTGAAGAAATTGTTCATCATTATTTATTGGCCCAGCGCGTCGATGGCGTCCTGTGTATGCTCGACAAACATCTTCTGAATGCCTGCGTACTCGCCAAGGCCCTTCAGAACGCACTCGACCTCGTAGCCCTCGCCCTTGAACTGGGTCTTCCACGAATCCTCTTCGTCACCGGCCATGTCGTTGTTGGCATGGTCGCCCGCGACGATCATCAGCGGCAGCAGCACCACCTTGGTCGCGTCGGTCTTGGCAACCTCGGCCATGACCTCCTCAAGCCCGGGCTCAGCCTCCACGGTGCCGATGTGATAGTTTTTCGCGCCCTCCATCGCCTTAACAATGCCGTCGAGCTTGGCATAGGTCGCGTTAGCGGCGTGCTCGGTGCCGTGGCCCATGAACACAACGGCAGTCTTGTCCACGTTATACGGGGCGGTGTCTTCGACAATGATGCCCGCCAGCTCGGCGTAATCCGCGTCGCTTGACAGCAGCGGCGCGCCAATGGAAAAGGCGTCGAATTTCTCCTTAAACGGCGTCACCTCCGCGACCATATCGTCATACTCAAAACCGTTCATCACGTGGGTGGGCTGAATCACCAGCGTTTTGACGCCGTCGGCCACCAGGCGGTTCATCGCCTCCTCGACGTTGTCAATCTGCTCGTTGTCGCGGCTTTTGAGCTTGTTGATGATGGTCTGGCTTGTAAAGGCGCGGCGCACCTCAAAGTCGGTGAAGGCGTCGGTGATGGCCGCCTCTACCGCGCCGATCGTCGCGGCGCGGCTTTCGTTGTAGCTGGTGCCGAAGCTCACGACAAGAATCGCTTTTTTGCCTTCGCCCTGTGCGGGCGCAGATTCGGCCCCTGCCGATTCGGGGGCCTGCGCCACAGGCTCAGTGCTTTGGGCAACCGGAGCGGACGCCGGCTTTCCGCCGCCGCAGGCCGTCATCCCCAGCATTAAAATTGCCAACAGTATTGTCCCCATTTGTTTCATTATTTTAACCTCTTTTCGTTTTATCGCCTACCGCAAAGCCTGCCATAAAATGTGGCCGGTATTGGGGCAGGTCTATTGTATTGTATCGTAAACACAAAGTCCCCTGCCGGGGATAATCTGCGCCCTGATACCAAATACCGTTTCTAAAAGCGCCTCGGTAAAAACCGTTTCGGGGCTGCCAAGCGCCGCCAACCGGCCTTCGTGCAGCGCAACAATACGGTCGCTGCAGCTATAGGCGGTCGAGAGGTCGTGGTTGACCGCAATCACGGTTAATCCCTCTCGGACAAGCCCTCTTAAAAGCTGGTTCATCCTGATTTTGACGGCGGCGTCGAGATCGGACATCGCTTCATCCAACAGCAAAAGCCGGGGGCGCTGCGCCAGTGCGCGCGCCAATAACACCCGCTGGTATTCGCCGCCGCTTAATTGGGTGATCGGCTTATCAGCTAACGATAGAACCCCGGTCTGGGTCATGACCGTGCCGATTGCTTCAAGACTCTGCGCGTCGACGCGCTCAAAGCGTGCGCGGTGCGGGTGCAGCCCCAGCATCACAAACTCAAAGCAGGTGAACGGAAAATTGGCCGGGGTGTTCTGACCGATGATCGCGATATGTTTGGCGCGCTGCAAGGGCGGCAGCTTGGTCAGATTTTCTCCCTGATATAGCACCTGCCCGGATAGCGGCGTTAAATAACCACATAAGAGCTGCATCAGCGTCGATTTTCCGCTGCCGTTCTCGCCGATAATCGACAGATATTCTGCCTCGCGGACCGAAAAAGTCACATCATCGAGTATTCGCTGTGTGCCGTAGTGAAAAGTCAGCTTATTAGCGCAAAGTAATTCAGCCAAGGCCCGCACCCCCTTGGCGCTTAATGAACAAATAGATAAAGAACGGGCCGCCCAGCAGCGTGGTCAGCACCCCCACCGGGATGTTCCCCTGACCTAAAAGGCGGGCAAAACTGTCAGCAAGCCCCAACAGCAAAGCGCCCGCAAGGCCGGACAGCGGCATGAGCAGTCGGTTGTCGGCGGAAAGCCAAAAGCGCAACATATGCGGCACAATCAACCCGACAAAACCGATGATGCCGCAGGTTGAGACACACACAGCGGTCATGAATGCGCCCAAAAGCAGAAAGAGCAGCCGGGTGCGGTGCACGTTGACGCCAAGACTCAGCGCCTGCCGCTCGCCGAGGCTCATAATATTTAAGCGGTCGGCAAACCAGACGGCGAGCGCCCCGCAGACCAACACCACCGGCGCTAAAAGTGTCACATCGCCCCAGCTCTTGGCCGAAAGGCTGCCCATCAGCCAGAACACGATGGTTCCAACCTGTTCCCCCGCCATAATTTTCAGAAAACTGATACCGGAGGAGAAAATGGCGCTGACAATCATGCCTGAAATAATCATATTACCGGTGACAAGCCCGCCGCCTTTACCCGAAAGATAGACCACAACACGCAGCGTCACGAGCGCGAAGAGCAGCCCGACCGGTGTCACAGGCAGCGTGAAGCCGTAGGTCATATTCAAAAACAGCGCAAAACAAGCCCCGAATGCCGCACCGGTTGACACACCCATCGTATAGGGATCGGCCATCGGATTTTGCAAAATCGACTGAAAGATGACGCCTGACAGCCCTAACGCCATGCCGACCAGCATGCCGCATAACACGCGCGGCAGGCGGATGCGCCATATGACGGCGACGGCGTTTTCCTGAATATCGCCCAGCCAGCGGGCATCGCCGGTGATACGCGACAAAATAATTCTGGCGCTGTCCCCCACCGAGATCGCCATTGCGCCGGCGTTCACGCCATATAACAGCAGCGCCGTGAGCGCGACGATTAAAACAAGGGCCAACAACAGCGCTTTTTTGCGCTGCCTACGGTAAAGCGCGAGCAGTTCGACGGGCATAAAACGCCTCCGATACAAAAATAAAAAAGCCTGCGGCTCTTAGCGGCGCAGGCTTTGATTAAAGGGTAAACCAAGCGACCGCGCCGGCAATATACCCGCGCGGAGAGCGTATGATTTTCCGTTTAAACCTTCCGAACGTCCGCAGAACAGTTTAACCGTTGCCCGCATCGTATCAGCGGGCAATCAGATTACAGGCAAGTCTTCTGGCTAATGACCCGCCGACAAAGCGGCTTTGGCAGGCATCTTCCCGATGTGCTCAGTGACCGAATTTTAAACCCGGCCCGCCAATTGAGGTCAAACACAGCAACGGCTTTGCGCGGGATTCGCACCCGCTTCCTTTTTAATCGGACAAACGCCTGCGGCGCGTACCCGATACCTGTAGCTGGAATATGTACGGCAGCCAGTGTAGCACAAAAGCTTGGTAAATGCAACACCGGTTAAGCGGCCTATCTGATTTTAAGGAGGCAAATAGGCGTTTAAGTAACTAAAATAATACAAATAGCTATATTAAGACAATGAAATACCTTTTGTTTGCACAGGCGGCATCTTACCAGCGCTTTCACGGTTTTGTGTCGCGGCAAGACCCTAAAGCAGGCATAACCCGACGCAATTTAACGGCAAAAAGCCCTGTGCGCGGCAAACCGACATACAGTTTGTTATATTGATCTAATATAATACGATGCGTCGGGATTTTGCAGCCTTTGCACCGCTGCTCTTGCCCTAAATATGTATGTTTGCCGCAGGTAAAGGACTTAGTCTATCACGGCAAATTTAACGGGCAAAGGTCGTCTCATCGAGCTTGGCGCGCACCATCTCCGAAATTTCGTCATACGCGCGCTGAAAGCGGCAGCTTCCGCTGCGGCAAACCGTGAGGTCGCACTTGCAGATATGGGAGGGGTCTAAGCAGCGCGAAAAGGTATACGTACCCTCAAAAATTTCGATAACCTCGCGCAGCGTGATCTCGCTGGGCGCGCGCGCCAGCTCATAGCCGCCCTTGGCGCCTTTATAAGACCGAACCAATCCGCTTGAGACCAGCTTGTGCAGAATTTTAAGCGTAAACCGCGGCGTAACCCCGGTTTGTTCGGCAATGCTACCAGCACCCAGCCGGGTTTCCTGCATTGAGAGGCAGTCGACTATGCGCACCGCGTAGTCCGATTCAAGGGTAATATGCATATCCTACTCCTTAACAGTTAATCGAGGAAGTCGCGCAGCTTCTTCGAGCGGCTCGGATGCCGCAGCTTGCGCAGTGCCTTCGCCTCAATCTGACGGATGCGCTCGCGGGTGACGTTAAATTCCTTGCCGACCTCCTCAAGCGTTCTCGAGCGGCCGTCCTCAAGGCCGAAGCGCAACCGCAGCACCTTTTCTTCACGCGGGGTCAGAGAGTGCAGCACCTCAGAAAGCTGCTCGCGCAGCAGAATATGCGAGGCGGCGTCGGCGGGGGCGGGCGCGTCGTCGTCGGGGATGAAGTCGCCTAAATGGCTGTCCTCCTCCTCACCGATCGGCGTCTCGAGCGAGACGGGCTCCTGCGCGACTCGCATGATCTCGCGCACCTTGTCGACCGACATCTCAATCTCCTCGGCAATCTCCTCGGCGGTGGGCTCGTGGCCGTTCTTATGCAGCAGCTGGGAGGAAACCTTTTTGACCTTGTTGATCGTCTCGACCATATGCACCGGAATGCGGATGGTGCGCGCCTGATCAGCGATGGCGCGGGTGATAGCCTGACGGATCCACCATGTGGCATAGGTCGAGAATTTAAAGCCCTTGGTGTGGTCAAATTTTTCAACCGCCTTGATCAGTCCGAGGTTGCCCTCCTGAATCAAATCTAAAAACTGCATGCCACGGCCAACGTAGCGCTTGGCGATTGAGACGACAAGGCGCAGGTTTGCCTCCGACAGGCGCTTTCTCGCCTGCGGGTCGCCGGTGGCCATGCGCACGGCCAGCTCCACCTCCTCGTCGCTCGAAAGCAACGGGACGCGGCCAATCTCCTTGAGGTATACCTTGACGGGGTCATCAATATTAATGCCCTCCACCGCTAAGGTGGCTTCCACCTCTTCTTCGGCGGGCATCGGGAAATCGGTCTCGATCATCTGAGCATAATTTTCGACGATCTCGACATTGCAGCTTTCGAGCGTTTCGTAGAGCTTTTCCACCTGCTCAACATCAAAGTCCAGCTCCTCGAGCACATCGTTGATTTCGGTGGTGGTCAGCTTGCCCTTTGCCTTTCCCTGTTCTATAAGATCTTTTACGGTGTTTTTTTCCTGCCCTGCCACGGTGTGTCCTCCTATTTCTTATTGGGGTTCTTTTTGGCGGCTATGCCATCAATGAAAGCCTTCAGTTCATCCTCACTCATCGAACCCACCTGTTCGCTGGTACGAAGCTGCTGTTTTTCTTTGATAACCGCAATGTAATCCAGTGCATCATTAAGTGTAAAGCTGTGTTCGCGGTTGGTGGCCTGCAAATGCGACAGCCAATTCATTTGCGCGATCGAAAGCTGGGCCGAAAGACTCATCATATCGATATTGCGCCCTTCTTGAAGTCTATTTATTAAAACCGAAAAAATATCCCGATTGGAATCGGTTACGAAGTATTCCGGAGAAATTTTTTCGAAGACGACTTTAGCGTAATCAGGGTTCTTCATTAATGCCGCAATCAGCTTATCCTCAGCCAACGCATAGCGCAAATTCGCTGCGCGCTGGGGGTCGTGCTTTTGGTTGGGTACTTCCTGTGCATATATTTTAAGGCTGGCGTCATACTTTTTCTCCTGTCGACGCGCCTCTTTTTTACGCAGCGCAGTGATCTGCTGCAAAATGGCCTCGCGCGAGACATTCAGCTCCGATGCTATGCGAGTGGTGTAAATATCCGCCTCAATAGCGCTCGGCAGTCGAGCCATCAGCGTGCAGAACTCTTTTAAAAACCCGACCTTGCCATCATCAGCCTCCAGCGCGAAACGATCCTTCAGCTTTATAATCTGGTATTCGGTAGCATTGGCGCTGCCTTCGATCAGTTGCGTAAAGCGCGAAGCCCCAAATTTTTTAATATATTCGTCGGGGTCCTTAGCGCCGCTCATTGAGAGAACCCGCACTTTAACGCCGGTCTGTGAAAAAAGCTGATTGGCGCGCTGCGTTGCCTTTTGTCCCGCCGCATCGGAGTCGTAAGAGATGACCACTTCGGACGTATACTGTGCAATCAGCCGCGCCTGTTCGGGCGTCAGTGCTGTGCCCAGTGTAGCCACCGCATTATCAAAGCCCGCCTGATGAATGGCGATGGCGTCCATGTAACCTTCGCACAGAATCAGCTGCGGTCGCTTGGTCGCCTTGGCAAAGTTCATGGCAAATAGCCCGCGAGATTTTTTAAAAATAATCGTATCTGAGCTATTGAGATATTTGGGACGCCCATCACCTAAAACCCGTCCACCGAAGCCGATAACCCCGCCGCGAAGATCAATGATCGGAAACATGACGCGGTCGCGAAACTGGTCGTAGCTGCCACCTTTATCATTTTTGCGAATAACGGCGGCGGCGAGCAATTCTGCATCTGTAAAACCCTTTTGAACCAAATGCTTTTTCAGTGCATCCCAAGAGTCGGGCGCATAACCCAACCCAAACTTTCGGATCGTATTCGACGACAGGCCGCGTGCCTGGAAATAATCCATACCACGCTTGCCCTCTGACGAGCTAAGCACACTATTAAAAAAGCGTGCCGTATAGCGGTTAATCTCCAGTACTCGCATCTTAAACTTGGCAGCGCCGTCGTTTTCAACCTCGTCCGGCAGTGACATGCCCGCTCTCTCAGCCAGAAAGCGCAGTGCTTCGATATATTCTAAATGTTCAGCCATACGCACAAAGGTAACGACGTCACCACCGGCACCACAGCCAAAGCAGTAAAAAGAGCCATTTTCGGGGTACACCACAAAGGAAGGTGTTTTTTCAGAGTGGAATGGGCAAAGCCCTGAAAGATTGCGCCCACTCCGCTTGAGGTTGGTGTAGCGAGAGACAATCTGTTCGATATCAGAACGATACTTCAGTTCCTCAATAAAGCTTTCCGGAATCATCGTACACACCCCCCTTGACTTAAAATTGCACTCATGAGAGTCTCCATAAAAATGGAGATAATATTTAACTTTTGGTTCTCAAAGGTACCTAGAGCTATAATTCAAGATATTATTATTCCTCATTTTAAAGGAAAAATATTAGAATCCCCAGGAACGGGGTACGAAAATACTTTGATAGATGTTTATGGCATACCCGTCACTCATACCGGATATGTAATCACAGACCACACGGTCGACACCAGTCGTTTCCAGCATGGCACGATATTCGGTCGGCAGCTGGTCAGCATGCGCCACAAAATGCTTATAAAGCCCCTGCAGCATGGCGATAGCCTTCGCTTCTTCGCCTTTGGCCAACGGATTTTTATAGACCGCCTCAAACATGAAAGTACGCAGGGTGTTAAATGCCTGCTGTACCGCGGGGGACATGCGTATATCTTCTCCGCTGTTGTCGACCAGCGACTGCACAAAGCTGTTGATACGCTCGGACTTACTGCGCCCTACCACATATTTGACCTGCCACGGAATATCATTTTCGCTGATGATACCGGCACGGGCAGCATCCTCAAAATCGTGGTTCATATAGGCAATTTTATCAGCGTAGCGTACCACACGGCCCTCAAGAGTTTGGGCGTCCGTCCCACCGGAGTGGCAGGCGATGCCGTCCTGAACGTCGGTCGTTAAGTTCAAACCCTTGCCATCGTTTTCTAAAATGCGCACACCACGTACGCTTTGCTCCGCGTGGCGGAAACCGTGCGGACAACACTCATTAAGCGCATACTCTCCCGCGTGACCGTAAGGGGTATGTCCCAGATCGTGCCCCAGCGCGATTGCTTCGGTGAGGTCTTCGTTTAAGCGCAGCGCTCGGGCGACGGTACGCGCAATCTGAGAGACTTCCAGCGTGTGCGTTAAGCGGGTACGGTAGTGATCTCCCTCGGGCGAAAGGAATACCTGGGTTTTATGCTTTAAGCGCCGAAATGCCTTACTATGCAGAATGCGGTCACGGTCGCGTCCAAAGGCTGTGCGTATCGTGCACGGGTCCATTGGGTGTTCACGCATCGCTTCGCTTGACAGTTTAGCCAGCGGCGAAAGAATTTCCTTTTCAATTGCTTCAGTCTTTTCTCGAATGGTCATTTGCCCGGTTCCTCCGCTTTTTTAGGTATCATACTAATATTATACCGGCAAAACAAAATAATTCCTGCCGCCTACATAAGATTTCTTGCAATTTATTGTTTTCTTGCGGTTTCGACCATTTTCG
>JAEWBS010000060.1 GCA_023391005.1 Bacillota bacterium
AACACCGGGGGGGGGGGGGGCACAGACCCCCGCCCCCCGCGCCCAATTGTATGGCCGATCAACACCAAAAGCCCTTACGGCTCAATTTTTGCACCGCCGCATTGCCCGCACCGGTTCATCACCGGCCGGATGATGACGCGCCGTAAAAATATCCGCGCGGATTTCAGGGCGGCTTTGGCCGCGACTGTTTATTTCTTCTTCGAGACGGCCAATTTTGCCTTTGCCGCAATTTCTTCGGCGGTCAGCTTATAGGCTTTGAGCACCGCCTGCGCCTTGCCCGAACGGCCAAATTCATCCTGCACGCCGTGGCGGACTACCGGCACCGGGTAGTTTTCGCTCAAAAATTCGGTCACCGCAGCACCCAGACCGCCGAGCACGTTATGCTCCTCGCTTGTGACAATCGCGCCGGTCTCCTTCGCGGCCTTGAGCAGCAGCTCGGTATCGAGCGGCTTAATCGTGTGCAGGTTAATGACGCGGGCCGAAATACCCTCGGCCGACAGCAGTTCGGCGGCCTTGAGCGCCTCCTGAACCATCATGCCCACCGCGACAATCGTCACATCCGAGCCGTCTTTGAGCGTGACACCACGGCCCAACTCGAAACGATAGCCCTCGACGGCGTCGGTCACTGTTTCGACCGGCAGACGCCCCAGACGCATATAGGCAGGGCCGTCGTATTGGAGCAGCGCCTCGACCGCCAGTTCCATCTCATGGCCGTCGCAGGGGCAGAGCACCATCATGCCCGGAATCGCGCGCATGAGCGCGAAGTCTTCAATACACTGGTGGGTCGCGCCGTCCTCGCCGACCGAGAGACCGCCGTGCGAGCCAACAACCTTAACGTTTAAATGCGGGTAGCAGATCGAATTGCGAACCTGCTCCCACGCACGGCCCGCCGCGAACATCGCAAAGGAGTTGATAAAGACCTTTTTGCCGCAGGTCGCCAGACCCGCGCCCACACCGGCCATGTTCGACTCGGCGATGCCCATATTGAAAAAACGCTCAGGGCAGGCCTTGGCAAACCCGCCCGACATGGTCGAGCCCGAGAGATCGGCATCAAGCACCACCAGCTCGGGGTTACTGTCGGCCAGCTTGACCAGCGCCTTGCCGTAGGCCGCGCGTGTTGCAATCACTTCACCCATCGTCTTAACCCTCCAGTCCTTTCAAAAACGCTTCCAGCTCGGTCTTGCCACGCTCGTACTGCTCGTCGTTGGGGGCCTTGCCGTGCCAGCCGTAATCATTTTCCATAAAAGAGATGCCCTTGCCCTTGACGGTCTTCGCGAGGATAACGGTCGGCTGGCCCTTGACGGTCTTAGCCTCGTCAAGCGCGGCTTTAACGGCAGCGTAGTCATGGCCGTCTACTTTAAGCACCTTCCAACCGAAGGCCTCCCACTTTTTGTCGAGCGGCTCGCTGGGCATAATATCCTTGGTCGCGCCGTCGATCTGAAGGCCGTTGACGTCGACGATACCGCAGAGATTGTCGAGGTTATATTTGGCGGCGGACATCGCGGCCTCCCAAATCTGACCCTCGTTGATCTCACCGTCTCCCATCATCGCGTAGACGCGATAATCCTTTTTGTCGAGCTTGCCCGCCAGCGCCATGCCGACGGCAGCCGAAAGGCCCTGCCCCAATGATCCGGTCGACATGTCGACACCGTTGACGTGGTGCATTTCGGCGTGACCCGACATATGCCCGTCGATCGAGCGGAAGAGGTCTAGGTCCTGCTCGGGGAAGAAGCCGCGCAGCGCCAGCACCGAATAAAGGCCCGGGGTGCAGTGCCCCTTGGAAAGCACAAAGTGGTCGCGGTCGGGGTTCTTGGCGCACGCCGGATCGACGTTCATCGCCTCAAAATATAAGACCGTGAGCATATCCATCGCCGAAAACGACCCGCCAACGTGGCCCGAGTTGCAGCGGTGCACCGCCTTGAGCGCGGCCAGCCGCGCCTTGGTGGCGATAACCGCCAGCTCTTTGACACGAGATTGTTCCATAGCAAAGTTCCTTTCAATTCGTTTCTTGTCCGGCAGCGCCGTCCGTTTATTTTTAAGTCTATTTTTTATACAGCGCATAACACAATCCGAAAAACCGCAGCACCATACGCCAAAATCAAAATACAGTTATAAAGTCTGTTCAAATCACTTTAAAATAACCGCCTCGGCAGACTATAGTGCGACTTGTTTGAGTCCCGGTGCCACACATAGCCAACTGCTCTTTTGCGGTCTTTTTAATCTGATGCGCAATATTCTACATGCCGTTGGCAACACCTCATTGCCCAGCCAAAAAGCAAGCGCTATACCCCGCAGCAGCACGTAGGGCCCTCTATTTTTTCAGAACCGACAGATCGAGCGCGTCAAAGCCTTGCAGCAGCACGGCCACCCGGTTCATCAATGTTTGGCAGTCGCCGGAGGCGTTACCCTCAACATTGAGCGGCAGCAATGGATCGTGCAGCGACAGACGCAACAGCACCCACCCTTCTGGGAAGGTCAGCCGCACCCCCTCGTAGGAGTTGGGCGCAATCGTGTAGCCCGCCTGCGCCGCCCGCGCCTCAAAGGCCTTGAGCGCGGCCTTGCCGGTCTCGGCAAAGTCGGCCCCCGCGATCGGAATGCGCACCTCTTTTTCTTCAAACGCGGGGGCGAGCGCCTCAATCAGCGCACCCAGCCGCTTGCCCTGCGCCTTGGCGCGCGCGGCGGCCACGAGCAGCTTGACCGCCATATAGGCCCCGTCGTCGAGAAAATAATTCTCGGACAGCGCGCCGTGACCCGAGGTCTCGATGGCCAGCGGGCAGACGATGCCCGCTTTATTTAAGCGGATCGCCTCATTGATGACATTTTTATAGCCGCGCTTAAAGCGGTGATGTTTAAGGCCCAGTGCCCCCTCTAAAAACGTGGTCAGCCGGTCGGAGGTGACCGAGTCGGTGACGACGGTCGCGCCGGGATAGTCGGGGGCGAGCACCGCCGCCATCATCCCAATAATCGCGTCGCGGTTGACCTCCTCGCCGTTTGGCAGCACCGCCGACATGCGGTCGACGTCGGTGTCAAAGATAATGCCGAGATCGGCGCTATTTTGCACCGTCGCCGCGCGGATCGACGCCATCGCGGCCTTATTTTCCGGGTTGGGCATGTGGTTGGGGAAAGTGCCGTCCGGCTCTAAAAACTGGCTGCCCGAAATGTCGGCCCCCAGCGGGCGCAGCACCCGCTCGGCAAAGAAGCCGCCCGCGCCGTTACCCGCGTCAAGCACCACATGCAGCCCGGCGAGCGGGCGCGCATAGTCCGCGGCATTGACGCCGCGCTTAATCTTCTCACACAAATCGTTTGAATAAAGCGCAATTAAGTCCAGCGGTTGCGCGGTTTTATCGCTGTAATTCGGCGTGACAGCCTCCGCCGCCTGAAGCACCGCTTTGATGTCCGGCTTGTCAAACCCGCCGTCGCGGCTAAAGAGCTTGAGGCCGTTGCGCTCCATCGGCAGATGGCTGGCCGTGATCATCACCGAGCCGTCAAAATCGGTCTCGGGGTAGACCGTGGCGCAGAACATCGCGGGGGTCGAGGCCATCGCGCAGTCAAAGGCCTGCGCGCCCGTTGTGAGCACACCGGCGAGAATCGCTTTTTTCAGCGCCGCCGCCGTCACGCGCGAGTCATGCCCCACGCCAATTTTAAGACGCTCGCAGGCTTTGCCGGTCTTATCGGCAATATAGCGCACAAACGCGATCGCAATTTGGTTTGCAATGTCCTCGGTGAGGTTCACCGGCGCGCCGTTTGGCACCGCCAGCGCCACCCCTCGGATATCGCTGCCGTTTTGCAGCGATGAAAGATCGGTGTTCATCAGCATCTCTCCCCCGGTTTTCATGTTGCCGTCCGCATCGTTTGGTTCAGATTTATTATACACCTCTTTGGCCCCAACACAACCTAACCGCGCCTTTTTTCTCTTTGTGCGACAGAAAGTATGCCAAAAATCGGGTTGCTTTTGTCATACTAAACACACCTAAAAACGGATGCCGTATCCGGCAACCGGGCGCGCAGACGCAGCAAAATGCCGCGGACGGCTAAAGGCCATCCGCAGCATGCGCACTTAGGTCAGATTCTCGCGACGCCGCTCTTGCGCGCGGCCTCGGCAACAGCCGTCGCCACCGCGTCTCTGACGCGCGGGTCAAACGGCGCGGGGATAATGTACTCGGCCGACAGCTCCTCGTCCGAGACAAGGCCGGCCAGCGCATAAGCGGCGGCAATCTTCATCTCGTCGTTGATGTCGCTGGCGCGCACGTCGAACGCGCCGCGGAAAATGGCCGGGAAGGCCAGCACGTTATTGATCTGGTTTGCAAAGTCGGAGCGTCCGGTACCGACCACCGCAGCGCCTGCGGCAAGCGCCGCGTCCGGCATAATTTCAGGCGTGGGGTTCGCCATCGGGAAAAGGATGGCCTTATTGGCCATGGTGCGCACCATTTCGCCGGTGACGGTGCCCGGGGCTGAGACACCGATAAACACATCGGCGCCGCGCAGCACCTCGGCCAGCGTGCCGCGTTTACCGAGCTTGTTTGAAATTTTAGCCATCTCCTGCTTCTCACTGTTGAGGTTGTCACGGCCTTCGTAAATAGCGCCTTGGCGGTCACACATGACGACGTCCTTGAGACCCATCGCCATCAGCAGCTTGATGATCGCGATGCCCGCCGCGCCCGCGCCGCTTGTGACAACGCTGATATCCTGCATGTTTCTGCCGGTCAGCTTGAGCGCGTTGATCAAAGCGGCCAGTGTCACCACAGCGGTGCCGTGCTGGTCGTCGTGGAAGATCGGGATATCGCAGCGCGCCTTTAACTGGCGCTCAATCTCAAAGCAGCGGGGCGCGGAAATATCCTCAAGGTTGACGCCGCCAAAGCTGCCTGCTAAAAGCGCGACGGTGTTGACAATATCCTCCACCTTCTGCGAGCGGATGCACAGCGGCACGGCATCGACGCCGCCAAAGGTTTTAAAGAGCACGCATTTGCCCTCCATAACCGGCATGCCCGCCTCGGGGCCGATATCACCCAGACCCAGCACCGCCGTGCCATCGGTGACAACCGCGACCGTGTTCCAGCGCCCGGTCAAATCGTAGCTCTTGTTGGGGTCCTTTTGTATCTCAAGGCACGGGGTGGCGACACCGGGGGTGTAGGCCAGCGACAGCTCCTCCTTGCCGGTGACGGCAACCTTGGACACCATTTCAATCTTGCCGCGCAGCGCATAATGCAGCTTGAGCGATTCCTGTGCGTAATCCATAAATAGTCCTCCTAAAGCCCTTTTCACGTAGTATCATAAACTGTATTATAGGGGAGTTTCGCCGCTTTTGCAATCTTTACCACCACTTTATTTCAAAAGAAAACCGGAGGATATCAGCGTTCGCTCATATCCTCCGGTGTGATTTTATTGATCAAGCTCGTGCAGCCGCGCCGCGTAGGGCGAATTGATCGAATTATGCTCGGCCGCCGTGCCCTGATAGCGCGAAACATTTGCCGCGCTCTTATAGACGGGCTGAATGGTACCGGCGCCGGCCACACAGCCGCCGGGGCAGCCCATACCCTCAAGCAGATAGCCGTTGCGCTTGCCCGCGCGGGCCAGCATCAGCATTTTGCGGCATTCGCGCAGGCCGTCGGCATAATCGGTCAGCACCTCGCGATCGGGGTCGATGCTCTTAATCGCGTGGGTCACAGCGCCTGCCACGCCGCCCGAAACGGCAAAGCCGCGTCCCGCGCCGGTTGATTCGGCGAACACCTCGGTCTCGACCGGCTCAATCGTGTTCAGGTCGATGCCCTTGGCGTCGAACAGGCCCTGAAGCTCCTCAAAGGTCAGCACAAAATCCACATCGCTGCGCACGGTGCGGCGCGAGGCCTCGAGCTTTTTCGCGGCGCAGGGGCCGATAAATACCACACGTGCGTTGGGGCGCTCCTTTTTGATCATACGCGCCGTCAACACCATCGGGGTGAGCGTCATCGAAATGTAGGACGCAAATTCGGGGAACAGCTTTTTGGCCATCACGCTCCACGAGGGGCAACAGCTCGTCGCCATAAAGGGCTGCTCGGCGGGCACCTTCTCAAGAAAATCGTGCGCTTCTTCAATGGTGCACAGGTCGGCGCCGATCGAGACGTCGGCCATATCGGCAAAGCCGAGCGCCTTCATGGCCGCCATCATCTTCTGGGGCGTCACCTTGTCGCCAAACTGGCCGACAAAGGCGGGGGCAACCGCCGCGATCACCTCATCCCCCTTTTTGATGGCGTGAATCAGCTGAAAGATCTGGCTCTTGTCCGCAATGGCCGAGAACGGACAGTTGACAAGGCACATGCCGCAGCTCACACACTTGTCATAGTCGATTTTGGCGCGCCCGAGCTCGTCGCTCTCAATCGCGTCCATACCGCAGGCCGCGGCACAGGGGCGTTCAATCTTAATAATCGCATTATAAGCACACTGTTCAATGCACTTGCCGCACTTAATACATTTGCTTTGGTCAATGACGCTTTTGTTGCCCTTGACCGTTTGGACGGCATCCTTGGGGCAAACCTCGCGGCAAGGGTGGGCGATGCAGCCCTGACAGGCGTCGGTCACCCGCACCTGCTTGGTGGGGCAGGCGTTGCAGGCAAACGAAATGATGTTGACCAGCGGCGGGTCATAATATTTTTGGGCGATGGCGCTCTCGTCGATGCCGTCGTCGACCGGCGCATGCTCCGACACCGGGCGCAGCGGCAGGCCGATGGCAAGCCTTAGGCGCTCGGCAACGATCGCGCGCTCTAAAAAGATGTTCTCACGGTTGGCTGCCACCTCACCCGGAATAATCTTAAAAGGCAGTGCCGCAATGCGCGAATAGTCGCCGCCCTCGTAAGCCAGACGGGCAATTTCGGTAAAAACGCTTCTTCGAATGTCGTTGACAAATGTGTGAACGCCTCTCACAAATACTCCCCCTTTAATTTATGTGCATAGAGCACAACTTCAACTCTATTATTTTGTTTAATTCCTTAATATTATAGCAAGTTGCGCTGTCATTTACAATAGCCAAATGCAAGCTATACTGTCATTTTGCCTGTATTTTGACACAAATATTTTATTTGCTTTAAAAACCACGCTCTTTTACGCTTTTCATTGCGTTTTATTTGCATTTTATTGTATAATAACCGCAAAGCGATTATTCGCCGCGCCTTATAAAGGCGCATGCGCAGAAGGGATTGCGGTAGAGATGGCTAATAACCGACGGCCAAAATTGTCAAAGCAGCCTGTGCGCCGGTGGCTGACGCTGCTCGCGGTTGCTTTTGGCGTTGTCGTCTTGATAGTTGCAACGCTCTTGTTCGCGGGCAACTCCTGGGGGTTGACGCCATCGGTTTTGTTTAAGCAATCGTTGCCCCAAAAAGATGCGATCGCGGCTGATTTTCCCGATTCTTATTTAATTGAGACGCCTAACTATTTTGAACAGCAGGGAACCAATCAATGCGGCGGATTTGCGTCGGCCTTTGTGATGCGTCACTTTGGGCAGGACTATTCGGGTAAGGACGTCTACGACCAGTTCGACGCCAAGCTTTCTTCGGGCTACGTGCTGCCTCAGGCCATCTTGGATTATTTTAACGGCGCGCACTATCAAATTGCGCTGTATCAATCCGACCTGCCTCAGCTGAAAACACGGGTCGCGCAGGGGAATCCGATCATTATTCTTATGGGTCAAGGCGGCAGCTGGCAGCACTACGCCGTGGTTGTCGGCTATGATGAAGAAAATATTTACCTGTTCGACTCTCTTAAACAGACGGTTGCGGACAATGCTTATTATAACCGCAGCATGCCGACCGCTTATTTTGAACAGCTTTGGAATAACGGCCTCCCGTTTTTTGAGCGCGCTTGTTTTACAATAAAAAGGATTGAATAGGCTGAGCGGCATTCCTTTTAAACAGCTTATCACCTATAAACGCGCAGAGATGCCGGCTGTTGGTACTACGCAAAGAGCACGGCATCTCACCGTCTAACGCACTCCTGTTATGCCCCGTTATATCATTTGCTTACGCTCACACTATAATAAAAACGATATTATCAGTCGAAGGAGACTACACAATGACCGAAGCTCAGAAGCTTATCCGAAACTTCTGTATCATCGCCCATATCGACCACGGCAAAAGCACACTGGCTGACCGCATTCTCGAAAAAACCAACACCGTCGCGCTGCGCGACATGTCCGAGCAGCTGCTCGACAACATGGATATCGAGCGCGAGCGCGGCATCACGATCAAGTCGCGCGCGGTGCGGCTTAACTATAACGCGAAGGACGGCAAAACCTACGCCTTTAATCTGATCGACACACCCGGACACGTCGACTTTAACTATGAGGTCTCCCGCTCGCTGGCCGCCTGCGAGGGGGCTATTCTCGTCGTGGATGCCTCACAGGGCATTGAAGCGCAGACGCTGGCCAATACCTATCTCGCTATCGAGCATGACCTTGAGGTGGTGCCGGTCATCAACAAAATCGATCTGCCCGCCGCAGACCCTGACCGCGTCTGCCGCGAGGTAGAGGATATCATCGGCATTCCGGCTCTGGATGCGCCGCGCATCTCGGCTAAGCAGGGCATTGGTATTGACGAAGTGCTTGAGCGTGTGGTGGCAGGCATTCCCGCGCCGCAGGGCGACCCTGACGCACCACTTCAGGCACTGATCTTCGACTCGTTTTACGACAGCTACAAGGGCGTCATCGTTTACGTCCGCGTTAAAGAGGGTTGTATTAAAACCGGCATGAAAATTAAGATGATGGCGTCAAACGCGCAGTTTCAAATTGTGGAATGCGGCGTGCTCGGCGCTGTGAATCTCGTGCCCACCGGCAGCCTGTCGGCGGGTGAGGTCGGCTATTTTACCGCCTCAATTAAGGCTGTTCAGGACACCCACGTCGGCGACACCGTCACGGGCGTTGAGCACCCCGCCGCCGCACCGCTGCCCGGCTACCGCAAGGTTAACCCTATGGTATTCTGCGGCATCTACCCGGCTGACGGCGCCAAATACCCCGATCTGCGCGATGCGCTTGAAAAGCTGAATCTCAACGACGCGTCACTCTCGTTCGAGCCCGAGACCTCAATGGCCTTAGGCTTCGGTTTTCGCTGCGGCTTTTTGGGGCTTTTGCACCTTGAGATTATTCAGGAGCGCTTAGAGCGCGAATATAACCTTGACCTGATTACCACCGCCCCGTCGGTTGTTTATTATCTGAACCTGACCGACGGTACACGGTTGCGCATCGACAACCCCACCAATTACCCCGACCCGACGCTGATCGAATCGGCCGAGGAGCCGTTTATTAAGGCGAGCATCTTTACCCCCGCCTCTTATATCGGCAGCATCATGGAGCTGTGCCAGAACCGGCGCGGCATTTATATCGACACCAAATATCTTGATACCGACCGCGTCGAGCTGCATTACCGCCTGCCGTTAAACGAGGTGGTCTACGACTTTTTCGACGCGTTAAAATCCCGCACCAAGGGTTATGCCTCGTTTGACTACGAGTTGGCGGGCTACGAGCCCTCCAAGCTCGTCAAGCTTGACATTCTGCTTAACGGCGAGACGGTTGACGCGCTCTCGTTCATTGTGCATGCCGACGGGGCCTACCCCCGTGCGCGGCGCATGTGTGAAAAGCTCAGGGACACCATTCCGCGCCAGATGTTTGAGGTTCCGGTGCAGGGCGCCATCGGCGGCAAGGTCATCGCGCGCGAGACGGTGCGGGCGATGCGCAAGGATGTGCTGGCCAAGTGCTATGGCGGCGACATCACCCGTAAGAAAAAGCTGCTTGAAAAGCAGAAGGAAGGCAAGAAGCGCATGCGCCAGATCGGCTCGGTCGAGCTGCCGCAGGAGGCGTTTATGTCGGTTCTGAAATTGGACGAATGACGGTGGGGATCTATCTGCACGTTCCGTTCTGCGCCGCCAAGTGCCCCTATTGCGACTTTTATTCGCAAGCCGGTACAGAGGCCGACTACGACCGCTATCTCGCCGCCATGCTCAGGGCCATCGATTGCTTTGACGGCGACGTTGAAGCCGACACCGTTTATTTCGGCGGCGGAACGCCGGTGCTGCTGGGGACCGAGCGCCTGCTCGCACTGTTAAACGCGGTGCGTTGCCGCTTTGGCGACCGTCAGACCGAGATCACGTTAGAAGCCAACCCCTGCGCCGTCGATGAGCCGATGCTGCGCCGACTGGCCGAGGGCGGCTTTAACCGCATCTCGTTCGGCGTGCAGTCGATGAGCGATGACATATTGCGCGTTTTAGGCCGCCGTCACACCGCTGGGCGCGCGGCAGAGATGATTTGCGCGGCGCACCGTGCGGGCTTTTCGCACATTTCCGCCGACCTGATGCTGGCGGTGCCGGGACAGTGCCTCGAAGAAATTGACGTATCCATTAAGACGCTGATCGCGCTGCCGATCGACCATCTGTCGGCCTATCTGCTGAAAATAGAGCCGGGCACCCTCTTTGCCGGACAATATGCCGAGCCGGACGAGGATTTTGCCGCCGACTGCTATCTCAAAATGGTTGATAGCTGCGTACAGCAGGGCTTTTCTCAGTATGAAATCTCAAACTTTGCTAAAACCCAAGAGGCGCAAAGCCGCCACAACCTGAAGTATTGGCGCTGCGCCCCCTATCTGGGCATCGGCCCCGCGGCGCATTCGTTTTATAACGGCAGACGCTTTTATTTCCCGCGAAATCTTGCCGCCTTTATCGCGGCGGAAAATCCGTGGACCATTGCCGTCGACGACGGTTTGGGCGGCGACGAAGCGGAACGCCTGATGCTGGGGCTGCGGCTATCGGAAGGTATTTGCTTTAACGATTTCTCCGACGCCTTCGCCGAGCGGATGCAGAAGAAGGCCCCGCCGCTTCTCGCCGCCGATCTATTGACGATGACCGATTGCGGTATCAGACTGACCACCAAGGGTTTTCTGCTCTCAAATGCGGTGATCGCCGCGTTATTATAGCCTTTATTAAGACCCTGCTAAAAACCTAAGCAGCTCTTAAACCACGGAATCTTATTAAGCGTTTTTCGACTGTAAAAGCAAAAACCGATACGGCGCAGCCGCGTCGGTCTCAATAAAAAGATTTTTAAGAAGCCACATTAAACGACGCCAAAAGGGGGAATCCGATATGCCTTCAGCCAAAACAGAATGGATTGCGCTGGTCTATTCGGTTCCCGCCAGCCCCACCAAGGCTCGCGTTTTTGTTTGGCGCAGACTGCGCGCGTTGCGCGCACAGGCGTTGCGTCCCGGCATGGCCCTTTTGCCCAACAACAAGGAAAGTCTGGCCGCCCTTGAAATGCTGCGCAAAAAAATCCAGAGCTTTTCAGGCGACGCGGTGCTGCTTGAGATGAATTTTATCAGTCCGGCCGAAAACGAGACCATGCGCCACCGTTTTGCCTTGGCCGATGAGGATGAGCTGCGCGCGACGCTGAAAGAATGCGCCGAGATGCTCGAACGCATGAAAAAAACCGCCGACCCCGACGCGCGTGCCGCCATCGAAAAGGCGCTGAACAAAAAGCTCAGTCTCGTACGCAAATCCTCTACCGAGGCGATGCGGCGACAGGCCGACGAGTTTGAAGAGGCGGTCGGCACGCTGTTTGACACGCTGCGCAGCCTGCCTGCGGAATTTGCCGCCATGCTGCACCCCGACAAATAGAGGGTACGTCATGAACCTGTTTTCAATTCCTGAAAAAACTAAAGAAGAATTCAGCCGGCTGTTGGCCTGTGCCAACGGTTGCCGAATCGAACATATGATATCTCAGGGGCATTGCTCCCCCGACGGCTTTTGGTACGATCAGACCGAGGATGAGCTTGTCTGCCTGCTCTCGGGCAGCGCGCTGCTGGTTTTTGCGCACTGTCAGGTCTTTTTAACGACCGGAGATACGGTTTTTATTCCCGCGCATCAAAGACATCGCGTCGAAGCTACAAGTCACATCCCGGCCTGTGTCTGGTTGTGTATCTTCGGCTGTTTTGATCAAACTATAAAACAGGAGAACCCGCTATGAAAATTTCTGAAATCTGCCGCAAAAAGCCGCTGACCTTTTCGCTTGAGATATTCCCGCCCAAGCGCGACCGTCCTGTCGAGAGCCTTTACGCCACGATCGACCGACTCTCGGCACTAAAACCGGACTATATCAGCGTTACCTACGGCGCGGGCGGCTCATCCGCGCAACAGCAGGTCACCTGCGCGCTGGTATCCCATATCCAGAACAACTGCGGCATCACGCCGCTGGCCCACCTGACCTGCATCAACTCCACCCGCGATCAGGTGGACGCCATGCTCGATGCGCTGGAGAAAGAAAAGATTGAAAATGTGCTGGCGCTGCGCGGTGACCGGGTGCCGGAGGCCGACCCCTCGCCCCACTTTCTGCATGCGACCGATCTGATTGCCCACATCAGCCATCGTGGCGGCTTTGACATTGCTGCGGCCTGCTACCCTGAGGGGCATCCCGACAGCGACAATGCCGAGCAGGACATTCAATATCTCAAGGAGAAGGTCACGCTGGGCGCGTCGCATCTGGTGTCGCAGCTTTTCTTTGATAATGAGGATTTTTTACGTCTGGCCGAGCTGTGCGACAAAGAAAATATCAAGGTGCCGATCAAGGCCGGTATCATGCCGGTGGTCAATGCCAAGCAGATTGAGCGCATGGTGTCGCTCTGCGGCGCAAAGCTGCCGCGCAAATTCGCCAAGATTATGGCGCGCTACGGCGACAACCCACAGGCGCTGTTTGACGCGGGGCTGTGCTACGCGACCGAGCAGATTGTCGACCTGATCACGAGCGGCGTTTCAGGCATCCATCTCTACACGATGAATAACCCGGTCATCGCTGAGACGGTTCACAAAAGCATTGCGAATATTCTGGCCTCGACCAACGGTGAGGCGCTGTGAGACTGACGCTCTCCCGCCCGCTGGCCATCGACCGGGGCGAGGCGCTGCGGTATCTCAGAAGCCGCGAGGATCTGTCCATTGCCGACGATCTGACCGCCGCCGCCGATAAAATTCTCGCCATTTCAGCACCCGCGGCCGCTGCCGTGGTGCTGCCGCTTTGCCGGCAGGCGGACGGCCAACTCGTCTGCGGTGGGCTGGCGCTGCCGGGCCGGGCCATTGCCCGGCATCTGGACGGCTGCGCCCGCTGCATGCTGCTGGCTGTAACGCTCGGCTTTGCTGTGGACCGCCACATATCGACCGAGGGGCAGGCCAATCCCTATCGGGCGCTGCTGCTCGACGCCTGCGCGACGACGGCGGTCGAGGATCTGGCCGACCACGCGACCGAACGGGGGCGCGCGCTGCTATTGGCGGAACCGCACAGCGTGACCTTCCGTTTTTCACCGGGCTACGGCGATTTGCCGCTTGCCTTACAGCCTAAGCTGCTTGAACTGCTTGATGCCCGCCGACTGCTCGGGCTGACCGTCGGCAGCTCGCTGTTGCTCTCGCCAATAAAATCGGTGACCGCGATCATCGGCATCAAGCACGCCGACGAAAGCGGCGATACCCCATTCCCCACCGCGCCGGGGTGCGCTGTTTGCACGATGGCAGGCCGGTGCGCTTACAGCAAATTCAAGACGAAAGGCTGATGTTATGAACCGCTTTAGAGAGGCGCTTAATAAAAAAATGATCTTCACCGACGGCGCCATGGGCACGATGTTGCAGCGCTTAGGACTTAATCCGGGTGAAAACCCGTCGTTGCTGTGCATCACCGCACCCGAGGTTATTGAAGATATTCACGCCGCTTACTTTAAGGCGGGCAGCCACATCGTTTATACCAACACCTTTTCGGCCAGCGCGCCTAAGCTTGAGGGCACCGATTACAGCGTGGACGCGGTCATATCCGCCGCCGTGGATTGCGCCCGCCGCGCCGCCGCGCCCTATGACGGGCTGGTCGCGCTCGATATCGGCCCGTTAGGCGAGCTGCTCGAGCCGTTGGGCACCATGCCGTTTGAGCGCGCCGTCGCGCTGTTTTCAGAGCAGATTCAGGCGGGCGTCAAGGCCGGTATCGACCTGATCGCCATTGAGACGATGATGGACGTCTACGAGGCCAAGGCGGCGCTTCTGGCAGCCAAAGAATGCTGCGATCTGCCGGTTATGGTCACGATGACCTTTGAGGCAGGCGGCAGAACCTTTACCGGCTGCGATATTCGCGCCATGGCGCTGACGCTTGAGGGGCATGGCGCCGATGTTATCGGCGTCAACTGCTCGGTGGGACCGCTGCAATTGGGCGAGATGGTCGCCGAGCTGCGCCGCTGGACGCGGCTACCCATTGCCGTCAAGCCCAACGCGGGCTTACCCAACGCGGGCGGCGGGTATGATTTGACCGCCGAAGAATTCGCGGCGGGGGTGTGCACGCTAATCGATTGCGGCGCGTCGGTCGTGGGCGGATGCTGCGGCACCTCACCTGAGTATATCGCGGCACTGGCCCGCGCCGCCCACAATAAAACGCCGGTTTTGCCGCCTAAGACCGTCCCCTCCGCGGCCTGCTCGGCCACCGCTTCGGTGCTGCTCGACGCGCCGATTGTCGTCGGCGAGCGGTTGAACCCAACCGGCAAAAAGCTTTTGAAGCAGGCATTGGCCGACTCGGACATGGGCTACATTCTGCGTCAGGCCGTGGCCCAGCAGGAGGACGGCGCGCAGATGCTCGACGTCAACGTCGGCCTGCCCGGTATTGACGAGCCCGCGATGATGGCTAAGGTGGTCAAGGCCATTCAGTCGGTCTGTCCGCTGCCGCTTCAGATCGATTCCGCCGATCCCGACGCCATCGAGGCGGGACTTCGCGTCTATAACGGCCGCGCGGTCGTCAACTCGGTCAACGGCAAGGACGAGGTGCTTGATCGGTTGCTGCCGGTTGTCAAAAAATATGGCGCGGCGGTCGTCGGCCTCACGCTGGATGAAAGCGGCATTCCCGAAACGGCCGAGGGCCGCGTTGAAATCGCCAAAAAGATTATTGCGCGCTGCGAGCAGGCGGGTATCCCACGCGAGGATGTGATCATCGACTGCCTGACTATGACGGTTGGGGCGGATCAGCGCAACGCGCAAATTACGATTGAAGCGGTGCGCCGCGTGCGGGCGCTGGGCGTCAAAACCGCGCTGGGCGTCTCGAACGTCTCGTTCGGCTTGCCCCGGCGCGACTTGGTCAACCGCACGTTTTTTACGCTGGCGCTGCAAGCAGGGCTAAACCTGTCGATTATTAACCCCGCCGACGCGGGCATGATGGAGGCGCTCGCGGTATTCCGCATGCTGTTTGGCTATGACCCCAACGGCGAGGCGTATATCGGCCAGTTTGCGCAAACAACCGCCCAACCCGCGCTCGCCGCACCGGAAAAGGGCGCGAAGAGCGACGTTTCAGCCGCGATTCACGCCGGCTTGGAGCAGCAGGCGGCGCAGGCCGCGCGCAGCCTGCTTGAATCCGCAACGCCTGAGGCTCTGATCGCCGAGATTCTGATTCCAACGCTCGACGAGGTCGGCAAGCGCTATGAGAAAAACGAGATTTTTCTGCCGCAGCTCATCCGCTCGGCGGGCGCCGCCAAGGCCGCTTTTGATGTGGTGCGCGAGCGCATCGCCGCCTCTAAAACTGAGCAGACCGACCGCGGCACCATCGTGCTCGCGACGGTTCAAGGGGATATTCACGACATCGGCAAGAATATTGTGCGCGCTGTGCTTGAAAATTACGGCTACCGCATCATTGATCTTGGGCGCGACGTCGCGCCTGTCACCGTCGTCGAGGCGGTCAAGTCGGCCAACGCCACGCTTTGCGGCCTTTCGGCGCTCATGACCACGACGCTGCCCGCGATGGAGGAAACCATCAGACTGCTCCACGCGCAATGCCCCGCTTGCCGCGTGGTGGTCGGCGGCGCGGTGCTCACCGCCGATTACGCCGCCACCATAGGCGCACATTATTACGCCAAGGATGCCTCTGCCACCGTTGCGGCGGCCAAGGTTGTTTTTGGCACATAATCATTTTGTTAAGTCGCTTTGTAAAAATGATCTTGCCGCTGTTTTTGTATCTTTATGATTGACTTTTTATGAGCATTGAGATATAATATTTAAGCTTGGTCAAACGTGCACTACGATCATGTCGTACCGGTTTTGGCTAAACGCTTTGCAGCGGCAAACATCTCAATTTAATATGGAGTGGTATCGAAGTGGTCATAACGGGGCGCACTCGAAATGCGTTTGCGAGAAATCGCACGTGAGTTCGAATCTCACCCACTCCGCCAAGATAAGTTGACAAGTTTTTGATAAGAAAGCTTGTCAACTTTCTTTTTATGCTGTGAAGAGCAGGCGTTATTACTGTCAATTGAATGAGACTCAAACCCCTTGCAGCTTATAACCGCGAAGAACATTCCCTGTAAAAGAGACAGAATAAGCTAAAGCGCCTGCCGTTGCAAGGATAACGTCAGGTGCTTTTTGTATAGACCGCCGCAGGCATTCCAGCGAAAACCTCTTGTAAATACGCCAATGTTTATTGAGGCTTGGCAGAAATTGTGATATGCTGTATCTTGATGAATTATATCATGACGGCGGTCGTCATGGATAAAGATAAAAGTTATATATAACGGCATTGATACTTATGCCCTTATTAAAATTGTAGAGGATGTAACACGGCAAGGGCGCAAAGTCGTCTCTAACAATTGCGTGGCCACGACGCCGGATATTGCGGCACCTTGCCATAAACCGAAGGTAATACCCAGAATAGTCTAGATCAGATCCGCCAGAAAACTGGAGCCCAACGATATATCTTCAATCTATGGAGGAGAATCACAAGATGGATAAATTAAAAATGCACAGCGCTGACAAGGTAAATGAACATATTGAGCAGATTGCGGCGCTGTTCCCCAACTGTATGACCGAAAAGATTGTTGGATATAAGGACGAGGTGCGCTCTGACAACACAAGAGAACCCCTCGTGCAGCGCGCCATTGACTTTGATGTGTTGCGTCAGGAGCTTTCGGATATTGTGGTGGAGGGCCCTACGGAGCGCTATCAATTTACTTGGCCGGATAAGCGCAAGAGTATTCTCGCAGCCAATGCGCCCATAGCCAAAACCCTGCGTCCCTGCCGAGAAGAGAGCGTGGATTTTGACGCCACTGAAAATCTCTATATCGAGGGGGATAATCTGGATGCCCTTAAACTGCTGCAGGAGACTTATCTGGGCAAGGTCAAGATGATCTATATTGACCCACCCTATAACACCGGCAACGACTTTGTCTATGAGGACGATTTTGCCGAGAGCGCCGAAGAATATATGGACCGCAGCGGTGATTACGACGAGGAGGGCAACCGCCTTGTCAAAAACGCCGACTCAAACGGACGCTTCCATACCGACTGGCTGAACATGGTTTATCCCCGATTGAAGCTGGCAAAAGATTTACTCTCAGATGACGGCGTTATTTTTATCAGCATAGATGACAATGAAATTGAAAATCTGAAGAAAATATGCAATGAACTATTCGGAAATGACAATTTTATGGCCTCTTTTATGTGGAAACGGAAAAAAGAGATTTCAAGCGATTCGAGAAATGTCGCCATACAGGGCGAACATATTCTTTGCTATACTAAAAATTACAATGCCCAATTACTATTTGAACCAATATCGCAAAATTACATCGATAAAACATATAATGACCCCACTAATGAATTTCCGGAGGGCAAATGGCGGCCTGTTCCCATTACTGTTTCAAAGGGTCTTTCGGGTGGGGGCTATACCTATACAATAAAAACGCCAACAGGCGCACAGCATACCCGCTTATGGGCATATCCTCAAAGTGGATATGAACGACTTCTGCGCGCAAAACGTATTTATTTTGGCAAAGAGAAAAACAGCATTCCGCAACGCGTCATTTACGCACATGAAAGCAAAGGACAACCTATATCGAACTACTGGGACGACGTCGCCACAAATAAAGAAGGAAAAAAAGAACTATTAGATCTATTTACCGACAATATATTTGATACGCCAAAGCCAATATCGCTTATAACCAAAATGTTAAAAGTGTCTACGAACAAGAGCAGTATTGTCCTCGACTTCTTTTCCGGGTCCGCTACTACCGCCCATGCCGTCATGCAGCTCAACGCTGAGGATGGCGGCAACCGTAAATTTATCATGGTGCAATTGCCCGAAGAAACCGACGAAAAGAGCGAAGCCTATAAGGCGGGGTACAAAAACATCTGCGAAATCGGTAAGGAGCGTATACGCCGGGCAGGACAGAAAATTAAAAAGGAGACCGAGATGAAGGCGCCTGATCTGGACGTCGGTTTCCGCGTGCTGAAAGTGGATTCCACCAATATGAAGGACGTGTATTATAGCCCCGCTGAAATTCAGCAGACCAGCTTGCACGCCCTCGCCGATAACATCAAGCCCGATCGCACGGCGGCGGATCTGCTGTTTCAGGTGATGTTAGATTTAGGCGTTTTGCTCTCCAGTAAAATTGAACAGACTGAAATTGCCGGCAAAACTATATTCAGCGTGGCCGGCGGGCACCTGCTCGCCTGCTTTGACATAGACGTCACCGACGAAGTGGTTGCCCAAATTGCCAAGCAAAAGCCCTATTATTTTGTCATGCGCGACGGCTCTCTTGCCAGCGATGCCGTTGCCACTAATTTTGAGCAAATTTTTACCACATACAGCCCTACTACCGTAAAGAAGGTGCTGTGATGTGGGGAAAAAGGTTAGAAAAAAATTTGTTTGCCGCCATTGCGGTAAATTGGTATATGTAGAGGGGATTCTCCACGTACATTCAGGGGTGCACCTAAACGTCAGCGTTATGAGTCAGGGCGGAGATATTGAAAGCTATATATGCAACGAGTGCGGCAAGCTGAATATCTTTTTATCCACAAAGCACTACGGTGCGGATGGCAAAGAGACGACCGCCGCAAAAGGCAAGCTTGTTAATAAATACATCTTTCCGGTCCATGATTCCCCCAAAAAGATAAAGCACGTTCCTGCAAAATACCTAAATGAATACAATGAGGCCGCATGTGTTAAGGAAATCAGCTCTAAGTCCTGTGCTCTGATCTGCAGAAGGATTTTGGAGATGATTTTAGAAAATGAATGCAGCTGTTCTGATCGTAATTTGTCGGACAAAGTAAACACGTACTCCGCCAAAGCGCCTTTACCCGCGTTGGTTGAAAAATCTATGCGGTTTATTGTAGGCGCCGGAAATGCCATGGCGCACGACAAAAAGAACCAAAACGACGATTTAATCCGTCTACAGGCGGGAGACTGCGATAAGCTGTTAGAAGCGCTGGAAACTGTATTTGACCATATTTTTGTGCGTCCAAAAAAAGAAGCACAGATGGTCAAAAATATCCAGAAGGTAACCCCTAAAAAGTAAGAAGGTGAATAGGTGAAATTTCAGTTCAAAATACAGCCTTATCAGACCGACGCGGTTAATAGTGTTGTAAACATTTTTGCCGGGCAGCCCTTTCAAGCGCGCGTGCGTTATGTACGAGATTTAGGAAGTCTTCAAAAACCTGCCCAATTGACGATGTTTGACGCGAATACATCCGACGACGATATGCCGGTTGGATTTGAAAATGCGCAGTTACAGCTGAGTGATGAGCAGCTTTTGCTGAACATTCGCAATACACAGATACGCAACAATATCAAGCAATCCGATGCCTTGACCAAACACATCGGGCGTTGCAGCTTAGACGTGGAAATGGAAACCGGTACAGGCAAGACCTATGTGTATATCAAAACCATGTTTGAGTTAAACAAGCAATACGGTTGGAGCAAGTTTATTGTGGTGGTTCCCTCGATCGCCATTCGCGAAGGGGTGAAAAAGTCCTTTGAGATTACCTCCGAGCACTTTATGGAGCACTACGGCAAAAAGGCCCGGTTCTTTGTCTATAACAGTAAGAATCTCAATGAGTTGGATAACTTCAGCTCCAATGCTGATATCAATGTGATGATTATCAACATACAGGCCTTCAATGCACGGGGCACCGATGCCCGACGCATCTATGAGAAATTGGATGACTTTGGCACACGAAAGCCCATTGAAGTTATTAAGGCAAATCGGCCCATCATTATTTTGGACGAACCGCAAAAGATGGGCGGTGCAGCCACACAAGAAAGCCTCAAGGAATTCAACCCGCTATTCTGCCTGAATTATTCTGCGACCCATACGCAGCATCATAATTTAGTGTATGTGCTGGATGCATTGGATGCCTACAACAAGCGGCTGGTTAAAAAAATTGAGGTCAAGGGCTTTGAGGTGAAAAATTTCAGGGGAACCGACCGATACCTGTTTCTTGAAAACATTATTATTTCACCGAAAAAGCCTCCTATGGCAAAAATTGAACTGGAAATCAGCTACCTGAAATCTATTAACCGCGAAACCCGTATTCTGGGTGTGGACGATGATTTATATACTGTTTCCAATAGCATGGCGCAATACAAGGGCTATCATATCAGCGACATTGACCCCATCCGGGGCACCGTCACCTTCGTCAACGGCGTGATCATCTCCCGGGGTGAGGTAGTAGGCGATGTATCCGAAAGGGATATGCGCCGCATCCAGATTCGTGAGACGATTATCTCCCACTTTGAAAAGGAGCGGCGTAATTTCGGGCTGGGCATTAAGACGCTCTCCCTCTTCTTCATTGATGAGGTTGCCAAGTACCGTGTCTATGGTGAGGATGGCAGCGAGGTTAACTCCGAGTATGGTGACCTTTTTGAGCAGGAGTATCGCTCTGTTTTCAACAGCTATGTCACCGGTGAGGAAACACCCTACGTAAAGTATCTTAAAACGCTGTGCGCTGATCCCGCAAAGGTTCATGCGGGCTACTTTAGCATCGACAAAAAGGGGCGAAAGATTGACAGTGCGACCAAGCGCGGCAGTGACGAAAGTGACGATACCTCCGCGTATGACCTGATTCTAAAAAACAAGGAGCAGTTGCTCAGCTTTGATGAGCCGGTACGCTTTATTTTCTCCCACTCCGCCCTGCGCGAGGGCTGGGACAACCCCAATGTATTTCAGATTTGTACCCTAAAGCATAGCGACAGTACCACACAGAAGCGTCAAGAGGTTGGCCGCGGCTTGCGTCTTGCCGTTAATCAAGACGGCGACCGCATGGATGTTCAGTTGTGTGGCGACAGTGTTCACGACATCAATATGCTGACGGTCATTGCCAGCGAAAGCTACCGCCAGTTTGTCACTGACCTGCAAAAGAAAATTAAAGAGGATCTGTACGACAGACCCTCCAAGGCAACGCAGGAGTATTTTATCGGCAAGACCATTATGGTGGGCGAACAGCCGATGGTACTGGATGCAAAACAGGCAAAGGATATTTACCGCTATTTAATTAAGCATGATTACATCGACGATGACGACAATGTATCAGATTCCTACCGCGCCGACCGGCAAAATAAGTGCCTTGCCCTTTTGCCCGAATCGCTTTTACCCATGACCGACGGCATTCACATCCTTATACAAAGCGTCTTTGATGAGCGTGTTCTGGAGGATATGATCCATGACGGGAACAAGACCAAGATTGAAGAAAACGCGCTCAACGACAACTTTTATAAAAAAGAGTTCCAAACCCTATGGGGTTATATCAACCACCAATACGCTTATACAGTTGAGTTTGACAGCAAAGAGCTAATAGCAAAAGCTATTAAGCATATTAACGAGAAGCTTTTTGTCACGCGCCTGCAATACACCGTTACCGCCGGACGTCAGATGAAGAACCTGAATGAGCACGCCATCGATCGCGGAGATAGCTTTACAGGCGAGAAAACGCGCACTGAGACGCTCCAGCATACCCAAACCAGCCAAATAAAATATGACTTGATTGGCAAGATTGCGGAAGGTGCAACCTTAACCCGCCGCACAGTGGCGGAAATTCTATTTGGATTAGCGGAACCTGTCTTTGAAATGTTTTGCTACAATCCAGAAGAATTCATTACCAAGACCATTAAACTGATTAAAGAGCAAAAAGCCTTCATCATTGTTGAGCATATTTCGTATAACCGCACGGGCGGCAAATATGACAGCTCCATCTTTACATCTGCAAAATGCGGCGACTTTACAAAGGCGTTCCGCGCCGAAAAGCATATTCAAGATTATGTCTTTACCGACGGCTATGCCGAAAAGAGTCTGGAACGCCGGTTTGTTGAGGATATGGACGGCGCGCGCGAGGTTTGTGTTTACGCTAAGCTGCCCAAAAGCTTCTCTATTCCAACACCGGTGGGCAATTATTCACCAGACTGGGCAATTGCATTTCATGCCGGTACCGTAAAGCATATTTTCTTTATAGCGGAAACAAAAGGCACAATGGAAAGCCTACAGCTCCGCCCGATAGAGCAGGCGAAAATTGCTTGCGCCAAAAAGCTGTTTAACGAGATATCCACAGACGATGTGGTATATCATGATGTGGATAGTTATCAGAGTTTACTCAATATTATGGAGAAACTGTAATTTTACCAGCTGTTTTTCTACTCTGAGTATTGTTGTCTCAAAGGGCGATGGCGCGGATAAAAATCATATTGTATGCGCTTACAAAAGATACCGCCGCTTTGTTCCCGATAGTGAAACAACTTTTATCACCATGGGATGAATGGAGATGTGCCGCTATAAAAAATGACAGGCTGTTTCGGTTGCTGTACCTGCTGATAGCGCATCAGCGCATGACCGCGCCCGCCCTTGGCCGCGCGTTGGAGGTATCGGTACGCACGATTTACCGGGATGTCGAAACGTTGTCCATGGCAGGAGTTCCTATCTATGCGTCAGCGGGCAAGGGCGGCGGTATCTCGCTGTTGCCTGGCTATACCTTAGACAAAACCCTGCTTTCCGACGAGGAGCAAAACCAGTTGCTCTTTGCCATCCAAAGTCTGAAAGCGGCAGATCAGAAAATTGAGCCTCTGCTGCAAAAAATGGGCGCAGCCTTTCAAAAGGCGCCCCACAGTTGGATTGAGGTTGACTTCTCCCGCTGGGGTATGGGCAAAACCGATATGGCACGGTTTGACCTCTTAAAAACCGCCATTCTAAACAGGCAGGTGCTATCTCTTACCTACTGCGGCGCGTCGGGGGAATCCTTACAGCGCCAGATCCATCCCCTCAAGTTAATTTACAAGGACAAGCACTGGTATCTGCAAGGATATTGCCTGCGCGCCGATGCCTTTCGCCTGTTTAAGGTTGGACGCATGATGGCGCTTTGCCCTACAGGAGAGACCTTTTCAAAAGATTACAGTGATGAGATTCCGCCTATTGAGATCAAAGCCGCCCCGTTTTCTTCGGTCCATATCAAGCTACGCGTTGAAAAAAGCCTTGCCTTTCGGGTGTATGATGAGTTTGATCCAAACAACATTGCCATGCAGCCGGACGGCAGTCTGCTGGTGGAGGCGGATTTTCCGATGGATGGCTGGGTCATCGGGTATCTCTTTTCTTTTGGCACCGATATAGAGGTCTTGGCGCCTGTCGGCTTGCGGCAAAAGCTATTTGAATATGCGCAAAAAATTGCAGAGCACCACAAACCATGACAAACAGTTGTCAGCTTTTGCTTGGTAGAATAATGTTACCAAGCATTAGGAGGATTATAAAATGGACTATGAAAACATGAAGTTTTGTCAGAGCTGCGGCATGCCAATGGGAGATACGACCGAATTATATGGCGTTGAGGCGGACGGCAGCAAAAACACCGATTATTGTAGCTACTGCTACGACAAGGGTGCGTTTACCTTCGACGGCACTATGGAGGAAATGATTGAAGTTTGCATTCCCCATATGGTGGCGCATAACAAAGGTATGACCCCTGATCAGGCGCGGCAGATGATGGGGGAATTTTTCCCGATGCTTAAACGCTGGAAAATGAATTGAATGGGCAGTCTTCATGCCGCAGCCGGATTTTACAGAGGAAATGTGTGCTCCCTGCGCATGAATTGTACCGCATGCCATAAGCCATCTTTTCAAAAGCCCTGCCGGGGCTGCAATGTTGATCGCGAAACCATTTGAACACTGAAAAAGTGAAACAGGCATCCGTTGCCGCCTTGAATGTGAAGCTTTTCCACGCAGGCTGCTCAAGGCACCGGAGAAAAGCTATCGTACACGCTATGATAGCGGCCTGATTGCAAACAGCGAGGCGGTAAAAGCACAAGGCATGACGGCTTTTTAGGCCGAACAGCGACAGCGGTCCACCTATCCTCCCCTTTGAGGGTATTATTTCTTTACACGATGGAAATTACAGCGCTGCAAGGCGGCGTTATTCTATGGGAAGGAGGCATGTTCTCAAATGAACTGGAGCCAGCTTTACCCCAAAGGCAGTCCTCCCGATTTGTCGGCGGTTTCTGATTACATTCAAAGTCCGCTGTGGGCCGAACTTTGCATTTATCTGGAAGGCACCTACGACGTTTCCCCTGCGGTGGAGCACAGCATTTGCTCCGGGGCGCCGGGCTGGAATCTGAAATACAAAAAGAGCGGCCGTGCGCTGTGTACGCTTTATCCCGCGCAGGGGCTTTTTACCTGCATGGTGTCAGTGGGCAGTAAGGAGGCGATGGAGGCCGAGCTGCTGCTGGGGCGTTGTACAGAATATCTACAACAGCTCTACCGGGGTACAAAGCCTTTTAACGGCGGAAGATGGCTGATGATCGAGGTTACTTCTGCTGAAATTTTAGAAGATGTCAAACTGCTGATCTCTCTTCGCATGAAAAAGAAGTGAAAAGCGCATTCTTACAGTAGAAAAGCGCGGATTTGGCCTTATGCCTCATCCACGCTTTTTCATTTTCTGCTGATAGCTCAACGACTTGAATCTCAGACTCTGGATTTGAAATATACAGCGCCTCACGCGCCCGCTGAGCAGCGATTAATATTTGATCGCCCGCTCGACGCGCGAAACCCCTTGAAATATGAAACAATGCCCGCCTAACAGGACTTTGGCTAGACCCGATCATGCCCTCGCCCTCTCCGTCTCCGTACTCGCTTCACACCGGTGGATTTATTTGTTATACTGAAGCTATTGAAAGGGGCGTGGGGCTTGTGCAGCGCAATTATATCAGTGGCATCCGGCTTAAAACGCCGGTAGAGGAAGACTCTTACTTGCGAAATCTGCCGGTTGTGCGCCATCTGTCGCAGGTACCAGCGCTGGCCTTCGCAAGTCCGGTCACCTTTCTGATCGGAGAAAACGGCACGGGCAAGTCCACGTTGCTAGAGGCGATTGCCGTAGCCATCGGCTTTAACGCCGAGGGCGGCACGCGAAACTTTAATTTTTCGACCAGCAGCACCCATTCGGTGCTGCACCGGCATTTGACGCTGGTGAAAAACGCCTTCCCGAAGGATGGCTTTTTTCTGCGGGCCGAGAGCTTTTATAATGCCGCCAGCTATATTGACACGCTTGATGAAATCCCCGCTCGAAGACCTCCTGTTTCGGCCAGCTACGGGGGAAAATCTCTGCACAAGCAGTCGCACGGAGAGAGCTTTCTCGCGCTGGTCGCAAACCGCTTTGGCGGCGACGGCCTTTACCTGCTCGATGAACCGGAGGCCGCTCTTTCACCGACCCGACTGATGACGCTGATGGCGCATATGCACGCACTGGTCAAGCAGCGTTCTCAGTTTATTATCGCGACCCACTCGCCGATTCTGATGACCTACCCCGGTGCTCAGGTGTACGAGCTGTCGGCGGCGGGCATTCGCTCGGTCGATTACCACGATACCGAGCACTATCAACTAACCCGCCGCTTTCTTGAGAACCCTGAAAAAATGCTTCATTATTTGTTGGATGAAAAATAATGCATCGTTTCAGTTCGATCTCCCCATTTCAACGCGAAACCCAAAGAAGTACCCACGCTTATAGCTGGTACTTACCAAAATTCTGTTTTCGACACAGCGGCTCCCCGCGCCATCGCGACAGTGGGGCAGCCGTGTTATGACTGGCATAAGAGGAACGGCGCAATGAGAATCATCATCTCCCCCGCAAAGAAAATGACTATCGATACCGACAGTCTGGCATTCGACACGTTGCCGCGCTTTCTGCCTGAGGCGGATATCATCAAGCACGCGCTGCAAGCCATGCCGCCTAAAGCGCTGCAATCGCTATGGGACTGCAACGACGCCATCGCCGCGCTGAATATACGACGGCTACACGCAATGGCGCTTGATAAGAACCTGACGCCCGCCATCCTCGCCTATGAGGGCATCCAATATCAATACATGGCGCCCGGTGTCTTTGAGGACGGGCATTTTGATTATATCGGCCGGCATCTTCGCATTTTGTCCGGTTTTTACGGGCTGCTGCGTCCCTTCGACGGCGTAACGCCCTACCGGTTGGAAATGCAAGCAAAGCTTGCGGTTGGCGGCTGCAAAAATCTTTACGCCTTTTGGGGCGGCAAGCTGGCCGAACAGATTTGCGATGAAACCGACTTCATCTTGAATCTCGCGTCCAAGGAATACAGCCGAGCTGTGACCGCCCACCTGCCCAGACATGTGCGGGTGGTCTCCTGCGTCTTTGGGGAGTGGCGCAACGGAAGGCTGGTTGAAAAGGGCACACTATGCAAGATGGCGCGGGGGCAGATGGTGCGTTTTCTAGCTGAGCACAACATTACCACGACCGAGGGAATTAAGACCTTTAACCAGTTGGGGTACGCTTACGCGCCCGCGCATTCCACCGACGATAGGCTGGTGTTCATCAAGTCCTAACCGTTTTGCGCCGACAGGCATTATTTCGGAAATAGTACCGCGATATGATAATGACCCATCATACGCAAAAATTCTGTGTCCACAAGCTATTAAGGCCGCGCCGTACCGCTTTTGCGGCGGTGCGGCCTTTGCTATTTGAGCTGTGTGCCGGTGACATGCTTTTCTCGGTAGGGGAAAGCCTTTTCAAACTCAACCAACTCCAGCGGGTCAACCTGAAAGATGTCATCCTCGTAAAAACGGCCCGTGATGCCGTTTAATGCGCCTTCGTAAAGCGGCAGCGCCATAAAAGCATCAAGATTCGTGCCGTCGCGGGTCGTTATGCCAAATTGGTCGGCGCTTTTAAACCCGAACCGATGGTAAAAATCAGGGTTGCCAAAAATAATCACAGCGGTGTACCCTGCTTTCCGCGCAATGTCCAACGTATGCCGCACCAGCGCCGAGCCGATGCCCTGTCCCTGACAGGCGGGCAGTACGCTCAGCGGTCCAAAGACCAGCACGGGATGCGCGCAACCGCCGTCGTCGATCACCCGCGCCGCCGAATACATAATATTGCCCACAATGCGGCCGTCCTGCTCCGCCACATAGTCGAGCTCGGGCAAAAACGCCGTGACGCCGCGCAGTTTATGCGCTAGCAGATGCTCGTCACAACCGGGCTTGTAGATATCCCAAAAGGCGTCCCGGGTCAGCTGCTCCACCGCGCGGTAATCCCGCGCGGCTTCTGGGCGAAGCGTTATCATCCTGTTCATGGCGTTGGTTCTCCTTCTTTAATCACGATCATATTGCCCTCCTGATGGCGCCGCTCGAGAATGCGGCGCGCTTTGCGGTTTTCTACCGTATCAAGGACGATCGAAAGATCATAGTCTGCCGGATAAAGCGCGCTTGCCGGTACTTGAAGCTTGACGCGCTTATGGTTGATCTGCCTTTTGACCCCCTTGATCTGAACGCCAATTTCGCCCCGGTCGTTGGCGCGGGCGCAAACAATGCCGATCTCCTTTGCGGGATAGACCAAGACACTGTCCCCGATCTGAAACGTATCACAGCGACGCGGGGCCTGTGGGGCTTTTTGCGCGACAATCTTTGGCGCTTCGGCGCTGCCAACGCTGTCAAGGTTTTCGATCTGCCGCGGCACCGGTACGCTTTCGGCTGTCCGCTCGGCGTAGGCCGCCTCACGGGCGCGTTTGAGCATCGGCTCAGGCATGCCGAGACGTTGGGCAATATAAAGCGCGCAGCTTTCGCCCGCTTCTCCGATTTCAAGGCGATAAAGCGGTCTTAGGCTCTCACGGTCGAAGGCCATGCGGGCGTTGACCAATCCCGGCGTATTAGCGGCGTAGGCCTTGATTTCGGGGTAATGGGTCGTGGCAGCAAACAGGCAGCCCTTGGCGCAAAGCGCGTCGAGAATCGCCACCGCAATGCCCATGCCCTCGGCGGGGTCGGTGCCGGAGCCCAACTCGTCGAGCAATACAAGCGATTCTCGGGTCGCCTGCCGCAGAATATCCAGCACATTTTTGATGTGGGCCGAAAAGGTCGAGAGATTTTCTGAGATGCTCTGCCCATCGCCAACGTCGCACAGCACAAGATTGTGCATGCACAGGCTGCTGCTTGCCCCAACCGGCAGGTGCAGGCCGCTTTGCGCCATCAACGAGAGCAGCCCCACCGTTTTAAGCGCGACGGTTTTGCCGCCGGTGTTGGGACCCGTGATTACAACGCCCACTGTGTCGCCGCCCGCGGTAAAATCCAGCGGAACCGCCGTCACCGTATCGAGCAGCGGATGCCGCGCCGTCACGAGCCGAATCTGCCGGTCGGTGGTGATGTCGACCGGCACAGCCCGCATAGTAAGGCTAAGCTTCCCCTTGGCAAACAGAAAATCCAACGTCTGCATCGTTTCGACATTGTGCTTTAAAGCGGGCAGATGATCGCTAACCAAAGCGGTCAGCGTATAGAGAATGCGCCGGATTTCGCTGTCCTCCTCCACCTCGAGTGCATGCAGCGCCGACTGTAACCGCCCTACGGAGGCGGGCTCGATAAAGCAGGTGCCCCCGGTGTTGGATATTTCGACGACGGTGCCGGTCACCTCGTTTTTATGCTCGCGCTTGACCGGCAGCGTATAGCGCCCGCCGCGCATCGAGATAAAGCTCTCGGAAAACCAGCCCTTATTTTTGCGCAGCAGCGCCTCAAGCTTTGATTTAATCTGCTCGGCGGCGGAAAGCTGCTGGCGGCGGATGTCGCAAAGGGTGTCGGAAGCGCGATCATCGAGCGCCCCGCCCCTGATACAGCGCAGCAGCTCGCCTTCTATTTCTTCGAGCGGATCGATAGCCCCGCCATACCACGCAATGGCCGAATCGGTCGCCTCGGCGCGTTTTAAATAGGCGCGCATTCTGCGGCAGGCGGCCAGAAATACAAGCACCTGCTCAAGTTGCTCAGGCAGCAGCATCGCGTCGGCCTGCACCAACCCGAGAATCTTTTGCAGCTCGGTCATCGGCGAGAGGGGCGGCGTTCCGGCCTGCTCTAAAATGCGCCGAGCCTGAGTAGTTTCGTCGACCCAGCGCCGGGCCTCCGCTTGATTTAAGCTGGGGGCCAGCGCGAGGCAGCGAGCCTTGGCTGCTTCTGACAGCGCATTGTCGGCCAGCATATTTAATATCTTATCAAATTCAAGGGTTTTGTAATGTGAATTCATGTTATCACCTTTTTTATAATTTAGATGCGTCGCCTACCGGCGATGCGCACGAATAAAAAGCCCGCAAGGATACACCACACCTGTCAGTGCAGTTGCTCCCTGCGGGCAAAAAGCCAATCTATAAAAAAGCGCGGACAATAAACCCTGTTGCGCTTTCGTATTGAGGCGGTTGAAGCAGTCTGTCAGGCATGTTCCGCAAAAAGGTAACCCAAACCAGAGGGGTATTCCCCCCGTCAGGCTGCGCCTTTTGCAGCTCTATTTAATTAGAGCTCACCATAACAGACAACACAGACATCAACACGCCACCTTTTATCATTTTCTTAAATATGGCATACTTTTTATTCTATGTCAAGCGGCAACATATTGCCATGATCGGCCCGCGACGTCAGATTGCGTTTTCAATTTGCGTTAAAAACGCGTTATCGCTGTCGATAACGCAAGCCTGTCTCACCCTTGGCGAACCGCCGACGGCAGCACAAATCATCAGAGAAATGGCTTTTGCCGTCAAGGTAGAATTTCTTGTACGCGGCCCACCTGTCCGTCTTGCAGCATCACCTTGATGCCGCGGGGATGAAAAGCGCTGTTGGTCAAAATTTTTGCGACGACCCCTTCGGTGCGCTTTCCGGTGCGCTGGTCCGCTTTGAGCACAATGCTGACCCGTGCGCCGATCTGAATAGACGCCCTGTTTTGTCCGTTCATCCAACATCCCCCTTGTGCGATAAAATATAGTCCTCAGGCACCTCCATGCGTTCGGCCGCCTGCGCCACCGTCATGCCGTCGGCCAAAAAACGGCGCACCACGGCGGTCATATTCTCACCCACCTCGACAATATGCCCGTCGGGGTCGTAAAACCGCACGACCCGCTGGCCCCAACGGTGCGTCATGGGCGGGTGGACATAGCGGAGATCGGGCCACACCGCCAGTGTTTGAAGAAAGCTGTCTAAATCGTCCTCCTCAAAATAAAGCTCAGCCGCGTTGTGCCCAAACCGAATTTCATCGTTGGTCTTATCGATAAATCCCTGCCAGCTCTCCAGCGTTTGCAGAGAAACGGCGTCAGAAAGGGTGACATTGGCGCCAAAGTCGGCTGTGACCCGCATACCCAGCAGTTCGCAGTAAAAGTGTCTGGCGCGCGCCATATCGGCGACAGCCAGCAGTGTGCCGCTATATCTCATAGCGCCGTCTCGGGAGCCGAAATTTCTTTGCCGACCAAATCGACTACCTTGGCAAAGCCCGCTCGGTCCTCAAGCGTGCTGCCCTGCGAGGTGGGAACTGCGGTAATGCGCGCCCTGCCGACCGTGTTGATAAAGCTTCTGACGGCGGGCGGGAAGGTGCCGGCCCAGACCGGGAACACCACAGCGACCGACTCGTCGGCAGCGGGTTTGGGATAGCGCGCCGGCAGGCTCTTTTTCCTGACCGACATCACACAGGCCTTGATAAACCCCACCGGCCCCGCCCAGTTTTTCCCGTCCTCAATGCGCTGTGCGGTTGTGCCACAGCGCGTGGCTAGTTCCTCCGCGATCTTTTTACTGCGATTTGTTCGGGTAAAATAATAAACCTGCATCACTTTCACTCCTTATTTTTATCTACGGCATAAACAAGATGAAGCATCTCTTTGCCGTTGACCTGCTTAACATGCTGCGCGATAATCCGCATTCCCAGCCGTTCGGCCACGCTGCGCGAAGCGGTGTTGCCGGGGCGGATATCCGCGATAACCCGCGCGGCGCCCAGCGTATCAAAGGCATAGCCAAGCCAGCCTTTCGCGCCCTCGGCCGCATAGCCCTTGCCCCAATGGCATTTTGCCAAAATATAGCCCACGCCTAACTGAATGCTGCCGTCGATATCCTCATTGAGCAGACCCATCAGGCCGATCAATGCGCCGGTCGTTTTGTCGATGGCAGCAAAATAGGCATAGCCGTCGCTGACGTAACGCATCAGGCAGCGGTTGATAAACTGTGTGATCTGCTCATCATTAAAGCCATATTCCCACGCGTACATCGTTTCAGGATCGCCCAGAATGGGGCGCAGCGCCGCATGGTCGGCGTGAGAAAGACGCCGAAAGCCCAGCCGCGGCGTCTCAAGTACCCACAGCGACCGTTTCAGTACAATCTTATCGATCAGCTGTACCCCCGCCTCGACAATGGGGTGATCATAATAATCAAGATAAAAATTTTTAATGCGGCGGCTTTCGGAAAAACCGCAACGATAATAAAACGGCAGCGTGGCCGGGCTCTCCCCGGTGCCCGCCAACATCGTGTGATGGCTTGCGCCATAGCGCTGCGCCAGATATTCTACAACGCGCCTGCCGTAGCCCCGCCGCTGAGAATCCGGCGCGACGGCGAGATTTTGCAGTTCACAGACGCCTTCGCCCTCATCGGTGACGACCGCAACGGCAACGGTGTTGCCCGCCTCGGACAGCACATACAGTTCCCCCCGCTCGAGATAGCGATCCAGCATATCCTCCTGCTCATCGGCCAACAGCAAAAGATCAAGCCAGCGTTTTTTATTTTGGGTGACCAGCTGAATTTCCATCATATTTGCCCCTTTTGATACAGCTCGGTGTAGATCAGTCTGCCTCCGATACGCTCGGAGCGCATGAGGCTGATAGCCTCGGCCCGCACGGTGAAGGGGCTTTCGAGCAGCGTGCTGTGATCAGGCCGTGCGGTCAGCCGCACCTCGCGCGCCAACGTAATATGGGGCGAGAAGCGGCGGCGCTCGATCAAAAATCCGGCATCGGCCAGATGGCCGACCAGCGCCTGCTGCAACGACAGCAGCGACGCGTTCTCTTGCAGGCCGATCCACCAGATATCGCCGCCGTCGCGTTTAAAGCAGCCGACATGGTCAAAGGTCAGCGCCATTGGCAAAACAGCGGTGTTATCCATCGCGTCATGGATAGCGGCAATGCGCGCGGGCGCCACCTCGCCTAAAAAAGCCAGCGTCAGATGCAGGTTCTCGGGTCGGGAGAAGTTGCCCGTTCCAAGCAACCGCAGCCGATGCTGTACGGCTATCATCTGGTCAACGGTTTGCTGATCAAAATTAATGGCGATGAAAAGACGCATCATATTTCCTCCTGCAAAAGAGCGGTCAACGCTTGTATAAAGGCGCTGTCCTGCGCCGGTGTGCGCTTTTTAGGGCCCTTAAGCCGCCCGCCGCCGCTGCGGATTTTTTTTGCGGTGTGCCGCGCCAACAGCAGTCCGTCGATATTATCGGCCGTGTAGCTTCTGCCATCCTGATTAAGCACTCGTGCCCCCCGGGCCAGACACATGGCCGCGAGGCCATAGTCCTGCGTCACGACAAGATCGCCCGGCTGCACGAGGTTGACCAGCGCAAAATCGACGCTGTCCGCCCCCTTTGAAAAAACCAGTGTCTGCGCGCCCGGCTTCTCAAAGCGATGCGCCGTATCGCAGAGAATCAGACACGGCAACTCAAAGCGTTTGGCCAGCGCTGCCGCTTCGTCCACCACCGGGCAGCCGTCTGCATCGATAAGCACACGAGCCACGCGAGTCATTTTTCACCCTCCAAAATTTCTTTCTGCAGCTTTTTGGTCAGTTTCTCAAATACCAGCTGATAAGAATCGTCGCACAGCTGCTTGAGCAGCTCGTCCGAAAGCGCACCGCCGAGGTCGATCGAATTCCAGCAACGCTTGTCGCTGTAAAAGCCGGGCAGCACCTCCACATGCGTTTTGCGCAGCATGTCCGCAAGCATCGGGTCACATTTAAGATTCAAAAGATCCTTTTCGGCATAGGTGGGGTCATATTTATCTGAGGGGTGCATCACGGCGGCAAACAGCTTGCCGCCCACCTGATAACGCAGCCATTGCCACTCCTCTTTAAAATCTTTGGTGACGCCGGGCTTTGACAACAGATAACCGTCGAGCCATTCGTAGCGGTTCATAGTATTTCCCCTTCTTATCGGTTAATAGTTCAATTCCTTATGTCTATTTTATCATGTAATCGTACCCTTTTCCATAAATTTCTGTCATAACCGCATAGAAAGCACCGCCCCATGTGGTGGATACCGCATTGCGTGAATAATAGACCGTTCCGGCACAAAAAATTATATCTCAGGCGGTATTCCGATTAAACGCGAATGATGTTAATATAAAACTAAGAAAAGAGGTGCGCTATGTCGGAAAATTTATCGGAAATTTATTTGGCGGGCGGTTGCTTTTGGGGCAGTGAAAAATATCTTGGGTCGATTCGAGGCGTTTTGTCCACACAGGTCGGCTATGCGAACGGAGAAACCGAAAACCCCACCTATGAGGAGGTATGCCACCGCAATACCGGGCACGCCGAGGCGGTACGGGTGGTCTATGATGCCGATATTCTTCCGCTGGCCTTTTTGCTGGCGCTTTATTATGAATCGATCGACCCCGTTTCGGTCAACCGGCAGGGCGGCGACCGCGGGGCGCAGTACCGGACCGGCATCTATTATATTAACAACGCTGATTTGCCGGTGATAGAACGTTCCATCGCGCAGCTTCAAACACGGTATGATAAGCCAATCGCCATTGAGGTTGCACCGCTGCGCAATTTTAGCCCTGCGGAGGATTATCACCAAAAATATCTTGACAAACACCCCGGCGGTTATTGCCATATTTCAACAGCCAAGTTTGAGCAGGCCGCAAAGGCGGTTGTCGACCCCACCGCTTACAGTGTACCGGACGCCGACACGCTGCGCCAGACGCTGACGGGGACGCAATACGAGGTGACACAGAACAGCGCCACCGAGCCGCCGTTTCAAAACGCGTTTTGGAACGCTTTTGAGCCCGGGATTTATGTCGATATCACCACCGGCGAGCCGCTCTTTACCTCCAGCGACAAGTTTGAATCGGGCTGCGGCTGGCCAAGCTTTTCAAAACCAATCGACCCGGGCGTGATTCGAGAAAAGCAAGACGCCTCTCACGGCATGCGCCGGGTTGAGGTGCGCAGCCGCGCGGGAGACGCTCACTTGGGCCATGTGTTTGACGACGGCCCCAGAGAAACGGGGGGGTTGCGCTATTGTATCAACAGCGCCTCTTTGCGGTTTATTCCCAAAGACGAGATGGCGCAACAGGGGTACGGCGATCTTTTGGCGCTGATCGGCTTATAATTCCTGTTACAAAGCTTTGGCATCAATAAAGGGGACTGATTTAGAGGGCTCGATTGCCCCCAAATCAGTCCCCTTCGGCGTTGGGGTTACATCATCGTGATTTCTGAATCTAAGTCTGAATCTGAGAAATTCCGTCGAATCGGTTCATAGTCTATATGTGCCTCTTGGTCGGTGGCCTCGAGCTTAAAAATGACCGGCCTGAGCCCGTCGTTACAGCTACAGATCGCGACTCCGGGTTTACGTATCCAATCGCCGTAATAAAACAATTCGTTCCCTGCGCCGTGCGCCAGTGCAAAAGCATATTGATAAATGGCTTTCCACGCCTCATCACAAAAATGCGCAGGCTTTGCGTAATCCGCGTAAAAAATCTGGCCTTCCTCGTGCATCGGACACGCGGCTAGACCTTCCGCGCCATATTCCAAGGCCAGCTCTTGGTCTAAGGTCGTTTTTAGCACCGTTATTTTGACTTTTTTCATGAGAAGCACCTCTTTATGTTTGTTGTTCGAGTGACACAGTGTTTTGACGCCAGTCATTAAGGGGCGTTTAAGTTCTTCCCTCTGAAAACGGCTGGCCGATTTCGCCTAACACCAGACTTTTATACGGCCACATCAAAAATAAGCCCCTATTTGGTTTGTCGGCACGATTATAATCTTTTGATTTATAATAACACATTCTACCATATAAAAAAAGAGCAGCGAAACTGTGCTCGCTGCTCTCTTTGACCTATAAGGGGCGCGTTATTTGCTAAAAATATTCAAAGGCGCGCCAACCGGCAAGAAGGTTCGACCAAAGTGGTTATTGAGCACATTCGCGCCGCTGCCGTAAAAAGACATGATCGCAATGGCAAGCTCCGCGGCCGCCGCCATCTTGTGGAACAGGGTGTGCACGCTACCATCGGTAACAAATCCACTGACGGCAAGGCCCAGAAACAAAACGTCAATCAGTACAAAAATGATCAATAAAACCTTATTGGTCTGGGTAGCGCCTATGGTCAGAAATAGCGTAAGTATCAGGTATCCCAAAAAAGCAAAAGCCATTTGGCGTGTGTCAACGCCCGCTTTAAGCCCCTCACCCAATACACCCGCGTTTATAAGCCATGATAAGGCCATGCCGAGCCAGAAAAATCCATAAGCGCAAAAGGCGGTCGCGCCAAACACATTGTTCTTTTTATAATCCAGCACGCCCGCCACAAGCTGTGCAAACGCGCCCAAAAATATTGCCCACGGCAAAACGTAGGACACGCCGTTTGTAATGCCCAGCTTCTGGCTGGAAGCTACAAGGGTCACCATAGCAAGACCAAATAAACCAAGGGCCGATGGATCTACATGTGTTTTGTCTGACATTCAAAATTTCCTCTTTCCCCTACTAATGTTGCTGCCAGCCTAAAAAAGCATGACAGTAGTCCGCACCCGTGTGCGGACACACGAAGGGTATCTTAACAAAAAGTTTAAGCATTTGCAACACCTATTTTGTGGGTACTTATTATTCGGAAAACAAATCCATTTTTTATTGAAATCTTATACATATAACACCTAATTCTCGCTTGTTCCACTAAATATCTTATCTTTGTCACAAAAACCACAAGATCTACCTTGGTGGAAATACCAATCTTTTTTCTGTGGGATTAGGCTCGTTTCGATATGACCAACTTTGTCTTCCTGCAAGGGACGCATGGGGGATTACAGGGTTCTGCCATGTTGATCAATCGAGGGCGCCTGATCCGCTTCGGGAGCACTGCAAAAGAAAAGACACCTCAGAGGGTGCCTTTGTTTATGTTGTAATATTGCGTAGCATGAGACACAAATCCCAATTTGCCTACTTCATAAATGCATCTATCTTTGACAATAACCCCGTATCTTTTGATACGAGAAATCGATCGCGTTGATATATATGATATTCCGCACTAGTTGTTCTTTTCTTGCAACTCAATATTAGCTCTTAAAGTCATCAAGCATGTTGTAGCGCTTAAATGAAAGGGATGTATTTTCATTCCTTTCAAACCTTGTTTATTTGCCAGTATCATATCATGCGCTTCTACATAAATAAAGACATACTTCCTTGATGGGAAGTATGTCTTTTGGTGTCCCCGGCGCGATTCGAACGCACGGCCTTTCGCTTAGGAGGCGAACGCTCTATCCTGCTGAGCTACGGAGACAAAACCATAGCTGATTATATAATGTACCGGCGGCCATTGTCAAGGAAGTAAAAAGCTAGCCGCAGCAATTTGCATTCCGCATTGAAGTGCCAAAGACAAAATCCGCTTCTTTTGGGTTTAAAAATGTCTGAAACTCTTTTCCAAACGGGTAAAAGGTGCTATATTAGACAAGATAAACGTGTAGGTTTCACGGAGGCAAAACATGAAGAGAGAAAAATCCTGCGGGGCATTGGTATATCGTTATGACAATGGAGCGCTGCTGCTGTTGCTGCTGCGCCATCGGCACGGCGGGCACTGGTCCTTTCCGAAAGGACATGTGGAAGGCGCCGAAACAGAGGTTGAAACGGCGTTGCGCGAGGTGCGGGAAGAAACCGGACTGCACGTCTCGCTTCAACAGGGCTTTCGGCACATCGTCGAATATTATCCAAAGCCCGGCGTCAAGAAACAGGTTGTTTATTTTCTGGGTAAAGCGCTGCCCAATGAGTCTGCGGTGCGACAGGAGATCGAAATCAGCGAGCTTAAATGGGTCGAGTGGGACGAAGCCTTTCGTTGCGTGACCTTTAAGAACGATAAAGATCTTTTAAATATGGCCAAGGCGCATTTAGAAGCGGCGGATTTAGTCTGCTGATAACGGCATAAAAATCCGTCGTCTTGGCAAAATTGGCACCGCGAACAAGATGCTCCCGCGCGTCAGCCACAGGTAAAGGGAGGACGCCCAGACGCGTCCTCCCTTTTGACCCGGCACACCGTTCTTAATGCATGATCTGCGAAACGCTGTCGAGAATAATTCCGGCGTTTTTCACCGCGCGACCCGCGGTGCGCTTGAGCTTCTTGGTCTGGCGCTGCATCGTCGTGTCGTTGCTGCTCATCATGTAGGCAGCGGTACCGGCGATGATGCCAACAGCGGCTGAGGTAATGGCGGACGTCATGTTTCTGTTCATTGCACATTCTCCTTGACTTTAAAATTGTGGGCGGTACTAGCTTGCGCCAAATTGCCGCCTTTAGCCGCGAAAGTTTCTCCCAAAACGATTCTATGTTATTAACAATTCAGGCATCTCAATCAAGGCGCTATTTGTGCAATGTGCTTGCGCGCCCATTTCTGCCCATTTTATGACTTTTTTTGTTCTGCTTATAGCACAAATTTGAATTTTTAAAGGCTTGTACAGTTGTTATTTAACGACAAATACAAGCCTTTAGCCCGGCCTTTGCAGCCAATTTGCACTGGCTGTTCTTTTGGGATAATATAAATTTAACGAGAGAGTGATTTTGATGAACCGACCCCAACGCATTGCCGCCATTCACGACCTTTCAGGCTTTGGGCGCTGCTCGCTCGCCGTCATCATTCCGGTGCTGTCAGCCATGGGGATGCAGGTGTGCCCTGTGCCTACAGCGGTGCTTTCTACCCATACGGGCGGCATGGGCGAGGTTGCACTGCGCGATCTGACCGACTACCTCTCTCCCGCGCTGGCGCACTATAAAAAGCTGGGGCTGGATTTCGAATGCGTCTACAGCGGCTTTTTAAATTCGCCCGAGCAGATTGATCACTGTCTCGAATATTTTAAAAGCTACCCGAACGCACTCGCAGTGGTGGACCCGGTCATGGGTGACCACGGCAAGGCCTACCGCACCGTAACCAGCCCGATGCAACAGCGCATGCACGAGCTGGCCGCAGTAGCCGACGTCATTACGCCGAACCTGACTGAAGCATGCATGCTGCTCGGAGAAAGCTACCAAAGCGCGCCGCTGACCCGCGCTGAGGCTAAAAGCAAGCTGGTACGGCTCTCAAAGCTGGGCCCTGATCGCGTTATCATCACCGGCGTGGGGCTCGCTTCGGGTGAGGCGATGACCAACATCGGTTATGACCGCGCGCGCGGCACCTTCTGGTACATCGCCTGCGACTATGTCCCCGCCTCCTACCCCGGCACCGGCGACCTTTTTGCCGCCGTGCTCACCGGCGCGCTGCTGCAAAACGACAGCCTGCCGATGGCGATGGCGCGCGCAACCCATTTTGCGCAGGCCGCCATCAAAACCACCTATGGCTACGGCACCGACCCGCGCTTTGGGGTCATGCTTGAGCCACTGCTCGGCCAGCTGGCCGGCCACGAGGTCTATTCCGATTATCAAACACTATAAGGGCGTGCCGCCTTCTCAAGGGGCACCCGCCCGGAGAAGGGAGCCGCTATGAACCGTTCTTCAAACGCCATCTATCGCATCGCGGCGATAGGCGTACTGACCGCCATGGTTTTTGCCGCGAATTTTATTTCTATTCCCATTGGGGATATCAGCCGAATTCACTTCGGTAACGTTTTCTGTGTGCTGTCAGGATTATTGCTCGGCCCTGTTTCGGGCGGGCTATGCGCCGGTCTAGGCGGCTTTTTCTACGATCTGTTTAATCCGCTTTATGCCGCCGAGGCCCCGATTACCTTTATCATCAAGTTTGTTTTGGGCGCTCTGGTGGGCGTTATTGCGCACAGCGGCAAAAGCTTTGGGCAAAACCGCATTAAAAACACCGTCGGCGCCGTTGTGGGCAGCTTGGGGTATGTTGCCGTCTACCTTTTAAAGAACTTTATCTACGAATATTATCTGCTGCGCAATCCAATTGAGACGGTGACGGCAAAATTGGTTGTCAAGGGTACGTCGTCGCTGGTCAACGGCATGATCGCCGTCGCTGTCGCACTGGCCTTGCTGCCGGTGTTCTCAAAGGCGATGCGAGCCTCGGGTATTTATCAAAAGCTTTTCCCCGCTGGGCCTGAAAGCACGCCTCAAAAGCAATAATGTAATATTGTGACAGTATTAAACAGCGCATATCCGCAGATCGGGTGAATCTGCGGATATGCGCTGTTCTTGCTTTGAGTAAAATAAAAAATGCCTTGACGCGAGATGCATTACGCTAAAAAGGTCTATAAAATATAGGCTGGGGGATAGTGATATCCCCCAGCCCGAATACAATATCTCTATGGGACCGAATAGCTTGCCGTCGAATCCAGATAAATCTGGGTGGCATCCATTGCGGCGTGTGCCGTAACCTCAAATTCGCTCACCGTTACCCCGCTGCCCAACGCCACCGCGGCGGAAGTCGCGACTGTATGTGTAAACGGGCCTATGCTGCCGCTGGTGCTGTTGCTGAGCTTATAAGTTATAGTGTAACGATCGGCGTTTTCAACGGCGTCAAACGCAAACCGGGCTTTCTCACCCGAATCGAGATCGACCACGTCGAGGCCGGTTGCAGCAGCCAGCTGCACCACCGAAAGCGTCGGCGAGGTCTTCGTGTTGGAATCCACCTCAAAAGCGTTGGCTGCCTTAGCCATCACGCTGAATTGAACCTGCGCGCCCGCGCCGGGCATCGGGAAATTGGCATGTGTATCACCCGCCGCAACCATTATGTCGACGGGGGGTGACCAGCTTAAACCGCCGTCCGCCGATGTCCGCACCGCGATAATATGCGCATTCTCACTGTTCGCGGTGCCAAAATTGAGTGTCAGACCGTCTTGATCTCCGGCAAAGAATGGACTGATGGGGACAGACAGCTTCTTCACCGATGTCTGGGTCGCCGGTGCGGCCTGACTGTCGGCATAAAGCATGCCATCGCCCAGCGTTTTGACACTGAAATTAAAGGTGTCGTTTTCGGCGGTGCTTAGGCCGCTCGCGGTCAGATTATCGACCGTGATGCCCAGCGAGACGGTGCCGGAGCTCGTTGTATGCGTCGCCGAGTCGACCTCATAGGACATACCTGCCACCCGATCAAAGTCGAACGTTACCTCGCCCAGCGCTGCGGAGGTTATTCTGGGGTTGCCGGGCTGCGCGCGACGCTGCACCGATGTGGACTCAGTTGATGTCCGCCCATCCTTGGGCGTCACCGACGCGACATATTTGCCGCCGAACGCAATAGCGCCGGGTCGCTCGAACAGGTAGGTGTGTACATTGCCACTGGCGCTGTGGCTCAGTGCGTCGAGGGTGCTGCCGTTATAGCGCAGCGTCACTGTATAATCACTCATTCCTGTTACTCCCGTAAAGACAACTGCCAGATCGCCGCCCGCGCTTTCAATGGCCAGATCGCTGGCTGTCGGCAGAGCCGGCACATTATAGGTGGCGGTAGCATCTCCGGAGGTCAGCGTCAACCGGCTGTCGCCGATGGCCCGCACCGTCACGGTATGGGCTTTCCCCTCCACAAGGCCGGTAAATCCACAGGTTGTCACACCGGGGTTCAACTGCTGTGTCGCGATCGCTGAGCCGTCGACCAAGAGCGTCGCCTCGTGTCCGCTGGCCGCCGCGTTGGCCGCCGCAGTAAACGAAAGTTGCAGTTTATCGCCGTTAAGCGTCAGTCTCACATTGGTGGGCGCACCCAACGTGACCACCGTTTGGGTATATATAGCCGAATAATCCGACGCGGTATAGCGGCTGGAATTGCTGACAGCGCGCACCTTAAAGCTGATTTCGGTGCCCGCCTGCCCGATCAGCGCGTTGGTAATAACATAACTATTGGTATTAATCGAACGCGTCTGGTTAAGGACATTTAAGCCGCTCGTTCCATTGGTCACCGAATAGGTCACCATGTAGCCGGTGGCGTTGCCGACCGGATTAAAGGCCAGCGTGACGCTGTTGGCATCCGTTGCCGCTGTCACCCTCAGGTTTTGAGGCGTTGCGAGCTTACGGACCGTCGTCCCCGAATGCGAACCGCCGTTGGCCGCCGTCTCACTTTCTCCGATGATCCAGTTTTGTTCATTCGGCTCACTATAATTGCCCTCTACCGTGACATTGCGCGGCTTTTTCTCGTAAGAAACCTCGTCGCTGCGAACCGTCAGATTATAAACCAGCCCGCTGCCACCGATATGGGTGGGGGCGGTGGCAAGCACCGTTTCCACTGAGCTGCCGCCCGACAGTATTAGGTTGGTGGCGTCGTTGGTTATCACCTGCTCAAGTACGCCCTTTAAAAGCGTCACCTGCTGCCACATCGGCGTACCCCGTTCGGTCGTCAGCTTCTTGACGCCCGCGTAGTTGCTTGACAGCCCGCCCTCGTCGATGGTCAGCTGATTTCGGGCCGTCATTTGGTGGATCGTCGAAGCGCCGCCGACGCTATAATCGGTCGTGCCGCTGCCGCGCTGCGCAATAAGCTGCAACGCCGTTACATCGCGCAGCGTGACCGTCTGCGCGCCATTGACAAGAATACGGCCCTTGACGACGACGTTTTCAAGCGTGACCGCTCCGTTGCCGATCGACTCGGATAGCACAAGATCGCCTGTTACAAGCTTGTTTTTCAGCGTGACACCATCGGTGTTGATATAAATGTTATAATAGGTGGTGTTTTCGTCATGCGTCAGCGCGGCATTAATGGTCAGGTTTTGCAGCTTTTGCGCAGGGGTAGCCGTGCCGGTCTGCCGCACAGGGGGAGTGACCGGTGTCGTGCCGCTTGAAGTGGTGCTTTTACTGCTTTCAACCGCGGTTGAGGATTCGACCGTGCTGCTCGGCACAGACCGGCTCGACGACGCTTCCGGCTCAAACGACTGTCCTTCGGAGGTCGACGCAGGCAAGCCGTCGGGCGCGCTCCAGATCAGCCAAAGCAAGGTACCAACGCAGGCCACCAGAATCAGCGAGAGCGCCAGAACCATTCCAAATTGTTTTTTTCCACCGCGCAGCCTTGCAAAATCTCTCATCGTTCCCCGCCTCCATTAGGCTTATCCGAGCCATTTTATTTAACAATACATTTTAAAAGCCGCGTTGTGATCGGCTTTAGCTATTTAATTAGTGTAGCATAAAAGGAAGATTTTTTCATCTGAAAATAAAAAATTGATGCGCCTTTTGGCGTTTTTAGGATTATTTGCCCAAAACAGGTGTGGAAGAGCGGCAAAACCCCGAACCGAGGTGCTTTTTTATTGTGTAATCGCGCCGGTTGTGCTAGAATAGAATACCATAATGAGGTGATAATTTATGAACAAGACCGTTGTTCTGATTGTATTTGGCGGTGTCTCAAACGAGCATGAAGTGTCTTTGCGAAGCGCAGCATCGATTATCAACAACATCGACAAAAGCCGTTTTGAACCGGTGCTGGTCGGCATTACCAAGGACGGGCGCTGGCTGCTTTATCACGGCGACGCCGACGGGCTGAAGTCGGACCTTTGGCAGCAGAACACTACCGCTGCAGCGCTTTCACCCGACAGGGATACCCACGGGCTGCTGGTGTTTGAGCCGGACAGCGTGCGTACCATTAAGATTGACGTCATTTTCCCCGCCGTTCACGGCCAAAACTGCGAGGACGGCGCGTTACAGGGCCTGATGACCCTTGCGGGCATTCCCTTTGTCGGCTGCGGCGTGACCGCCTCGGCCCTTGGATTTGACAAGATTTACACCCACATCGTGGCCGAGCAGGCCGGTGTGCCGATGGCCAAATGGCAGATGGTCTGCCACGAGGAGGATCTATCCGCCGCTGAGCGACGGGTGGCAAACGCGCTCGGGTATCCTTGCTTTGTCAAGCCCGCCAACTCCGGCTCGTCGGTCGGTTGTTCGCGCGCCAACGACGCTGAGGGTCTATTGGCCGCGTTAAAGCTGGCCTTTGCCGAAGACCGCCGCGCCATTGTCGAAGAGCTTGTAACCGCGCAGGAGGTTGAGTGCGCCGTGATGGGCAATCTAGAACCTATCGCCCCCACGACCGGCGAGATCGTCAGCCCCGACGGCTTTTATGATTATGATACCAAATATAAAAACGACCACGCAAGGCTCTTTATTCCGGCCTGCATTCCAGAGACAAGCGCCGAGCGGGTGCGCGAATTGGCTCTCGTGGTTTACCGCACACTCAATTGCCGAGGGCTTGCCCGTGTGGATTTCTTTGTGAAGCAGGACGGCACGGTGCTGCTCAATGAGATCAATACGTTGCCGGGCTTTACATCCATCAGCATGTATCCCAAAATGATGATCGCCTCGGGGCTAACCTACGGGGAACTGATCACCGGACTGATTGAACTCGCGCTGTCTGAAAAAAACGGCGTTTAAAGGAGATTTTATTTTGAAACAGGAAGCGATGATCACCATTAAGGGCATTTATAACGTCAACGGCGAACGGGACGTTGTGGAGCTTTTGACCTGCGGTGATTTCTATAAAAAAAACGACGGCTACTGGCTGAGCTATGACGAAACCGAAACGACCGGCTTTGAGGGGCACCGCACGACGCTGCACGTTGAGCAGGGCCGCGTCACGATGCAGCGCACCGGGTTGACCAACTCACAGCTCGTCGTTGAGAAGGGCTGCCGCCATCAATGCTCCTACGACACCGGCTATGGCGCGATTATGGTGGGCATCAACGGGCGGGATATCCGCTCGACGCTGTCGGAGGACGGCGGCGAGGTCGATTTCTCCTACGCGATGGACATCAACACCGCGCTTGCCAGCGAAAACCGCGTGATTATCAAGGTGGCGCCCCAAGGCTGTAAGCAGCCCGAGGCAAACTGAGACTATAAAATGCCCCGCCGCGCCGCGCGGCAAAGGATAACGGCCTGCCGAAAAACACGGGCCACAAAATACAGGCTATAAAAATACAGGAGTGCACAATTTATGTTAGGACCGATTTCTCTTGCGAGCGAGGCGCTACGCGACATTGTTTCCAGCGCGATAGAGCAGGCGATTAACAAGGGCGACCTGCCCGCACCGCCAAACGGCCTGCCCGCATTCTTAATTGAGCAGCCCGCCGACCCCACCCATGGCGACTTTGCGACCAACGCCGCCATGGCGGGTGCGCGCAGCTTCGGCAAGCCGCCGCGCGTCATCGCGCAGGCCATTATCGATAACCTCGCGCTCTCAGGCACCCATTTCTCCCGCGCCGAGGTTGCGGGCCCCGGCTTTATCAACTTTTTCGTCTCGGATAGCTGGTTTGCCGACGTCGTGGCCAGAATCAGGGCTGAGGGCAGCGCCTATGGCCGCACCGATTTTGGCGGCGGCAAAAAGGTGATGGTCGAATTCGTTTCTGCCAACCCGACCGGCCCGATGCACATGGGCAATGCCCGTGGCGCGGCGATCGGCGACGGGCTGGCCGCGGCGCTCGATGCCGCCGGCTACAATGTCTCGCGCGAGTTTTTGATTAACGACGCGGGTAACCAGATTGAGAAGTTCGCCAAATCGCTTGAGGCGCGTTACCTCCAGCATTATCAGGGCGAAGAAAACGTCCTCTTCCCCGAGGATGGCTACCACGGCGCGGATATTAAAATGCGGGCCGGGCAATATATCGAAATCAACGGGGACAAGCTGCTGACGCTCGATTCTGACGCGCGCAAGCAAGCGCTCGTGGAATTTGCGCTACCCAAAAATATTGACAAAATGAAGGCCGATTTGGCGCGTTACCGCATCGGTTTTGACTGCTGGTTCTCTGAGACGTCGCTGCACGAATCGGGCGCGGTCAAAAAGGCGGTCGAGACGCTGACCTCGCGCGGCTTTACCTACGAGAAGGATGGCGCGATCTGGTATAAAAACGCCGAGGTGCAGACGCAGGCGCTCTTAGCACAGGGCAAAAGCCAGCAGCAGATCGACCAGCTTGCGCTTAAAGATGACGTGCTGGTGCGGGCCAACGGCTTCCCGACCTATTTTGCCGCCGATATTGCCTATCACGCCAACAAGTTTGTCGACCGCGGCTTTGAAAAGTGCATCAACATTTGGGGCGCCGACCACCACGGCCATGTGGCGCGCTTAAAGTGTGCGCTCGACGCGCTGGGCGTCGGCGGCGACAAGCTTGACATTGTGCTGATGCAGCTTGTGCGCCTGACCAGCGGCGGCGAGCTGGTGCGCATGAGCAAGCGCACCGGCAACGCCATCACCCTCTCCGACCTGCTTGACGATGTGCCGATCGACGCCGCGCGGTTCTTCTTTAACATGCGCGAGCCCGGTTCCCAGCTCGATTTTGACCTCGACCTCGCGGTCGAGCAGTCGAACCAGAACCCCGTCTACTATGTGCAATACGCCCACGCGCGCATCTGCTCGATTGCCAAAAACCTTGCTGCCGAGGGCGTCGAACCCCGACAGTGCGGTACGAACGAGCTGCTGCTGCTCAAGGAGCCCGAGGAGCGCGAGCTGATCCGCGCGCTGGCCGCCTTCCCCGAGGAGATTATTGCGGCGGCGAAGAATTACGACCCCGCGCGGCTGACCAGCTTCGCGATTGAGGTCGCCACCCGTTTCCACAAGTTCTACAACGCCTGCCGCTGCAAGGTAGACGACGAGTGCCTGATGCAGGCGCGCCTGAACCTGTGCCTCGCAACCGGCCAGACGATTAAAAATGTGCTGACCATGCTGAAGATTGAGATTCCCGAGACGATGTAAACAAAGAGAGGGCGCGGCGGGTGCCGCGCCCGCTCGTTGTTTTGTTTGGCGCTGTGATGTATGCTGG
>JAEWBS010000054.1 GCA_023391005.1 Bacillota bacterium
TCTTCACCGAGCGTGGTCAGCTCGTCGTGGCCGGGCAGCACATTGTAGTCGCCGGGCAGGTCGTGCAGCTTTTTAAGCGAATTTAAAATGGTCGGGTAGTCGCCGCCGTCGAGGTCGGTTCTGCCACACTCGTGCTTGAAAAGCGTGTCGCCTGAGAAGATAAAATCCTCACAGATGTAGCAGACGCCGCCGCGCGTATGTCCGGGTGTTTCAACAACGCGGAAGGTCAGCGTTCCGACCGTGAATTCATCGCCCTCATGCGCGAGAATATCGGCCTTTAAATCGAGATAATCCTCATCCTTGATATACTGCCGCCAGTTGGCGTTCTTGATGGCGGCGGGCAGCATCGGGGCGTCCTTTTCGCCGATGACGATCTTGACGTCCGGGTGCTTTTTGACAATGCCCTTCGCCCCGCCGATGTGGTCAAAATGGCCATGGGTCAGCAGGACATATTTGGGCTTGAGATTGTTTTCTTCAAGAATCTGATTGACCCTAGCCGGGTTGGCGCCCGGGTCGATAATAGCGGTCTCTCCGTTCGGGTCGATCGCAAAATAGCAGTTGGTGGATATCGGCCCCAGTGTTGTGTGCAGCAATTTCATGGCATAGCCCTCCTTGTTTAAGGCGCTTCTGAAAGCGGAAAACCGTAATGCCATCGGCCGCAAACCGATTGCGGTCGCATAGTGCAGGTTTGACGTTTTCAAAAATGCCTTGGTATTAATGTTTTGGCATGATCTCGTCGGTGTCGAGCAAGATGGTCACCGGCCCGTCATTCTCAAGCGACACGAGCATGTGCGCGCCAAACGCGCCGGTCTCAACCTTTTCGACGCCCGCCTCTCGCAACAGATCGACATAACGCAGATATAGATCCTCAGACAGCGGCGGGCGCTCCGCGTTGATAAATGCGGGGCGTCTCCCCTTCTTGCAGTCGGCATAGAGCGTGAACTGGCTGACGACCAAGGCGCTGCCGCCGACATCGAGCAACGAAAGATTCATTTTTCCATCACTATCGGTAAAGACGCGCAGCTCAGCGGTTTTCTTCGCGAGAAACCGCGCCTCCTCTTCGGTGTCGCCGGCTTTGACACCCAGCAAGATCAGATAACCCGCGTCGGTGCTGCCGACCGTCTGGCCGTCTACCGAAACCCCAGCACAGCGCACCCGTTGTAATAACGCTCTCATAAACTCACCCTTTAGCCCGAAATGCGATCCACCGAAAGGATGCCCGGAATCTTTTTGATCTGTCCCAGCACATAGTTCAGTTGGTTTAAGTCAGACACGGCCATCGTAATATTAAAGCTCAAATGCCCGTCCTTGAGCTCCTTGGCCATGAAAGAATGCAACGAAATGCGCATATTGCTGAGCAAAATACTCAATTCAGCCAACAAGCCGGGACGGTTGTTGCCGATGACCTCGATGGAGGATTGGAACGTCTCCTTGACGGTGGTCGCCCATTCACAGCGTATCCAACGTTCCCGCTGCGACTCGTCGTTCATGGCTGAGACGACATTGGCGCAGTCGCGTTTATGAATTGAAACGCCATAGCCACGGGTGACAAAACCGATGATACTGTCTCCCGGCAGTGGATTGCAGCATTTTGAGAATTTGACCAGACAGCCTTCGAGCCCCTCGACAATGACGCCGGAGGAATCTTTGCGTTCCTTCTTGGGCTTGACGGCGATGGTGGTGGGCGCCGGTTCAGGCCGGTAAAGCCGAGTATATTCTTCTCTTAAATGCGGCATAATGCGCGAGAATGGCAGACCGCCATAACCCAACGCCGCCGCAAGATCAACGGCGCTGTTCAGATGCTGGCGCTTGGCCTCGGCGGAAAGAAGCTGCTCGCGCTGCTCGTCGGTGAGCACGATGCTCGCGCGTTTAAACTCGCGGTCGATCATCGCGTTGCCCTCGATGATATTCTCCTCGCGGCGCTCTTTTTTAAACCACGCCCGAATCTTGTTGCGGGCCTCGGTCGTTTTGACAATGCCGAGCCAGTCGCGGTTGGGGCCCTGCGTCTTGGAATTGGAGGTGATGATCTCAACGATCATGCCGGTCTGCACCTCGGTGTCGATCGAGACGATCTTGCCGTCGATGCGCGCACCGGTCATGCGGTTGCCGACCGCCGAGTGGATCGCGTAAGCAAAATCCAGCACGGTGGCCCCAGCTGGCAGGCTGATGACGTCGCCTTTGGGGGTAAACACAAAGACCTCTTCAGGCGCAATGTCAGATTTGATCGAGCTGACAATATCCTCGGCGCCCTCGCCGTCTTGCTGATTCTCGATGAGCTGGCGCACCCAGGACAGGCGCTCTTCGAGCTTATCCTTGCCCTGAATGCCGACCTTGTATTTCCAGTGCGCCGCAATACCGTATTCCGCCGTATAGTGCATATCCCAGGTGCGTATCTGCGTCTCAAACGGAATGCCTTCCTTATCGAACACGGTGGTGTGCAGCGACTGGTACATATTCTGTTTAGGAGTCGAAATATAATCTTTAAAGCGGTTCGGGATCGGCCGGAACATATCGTGGATAATGCCCAGAATGTTATAGCACTCAATGACCGAATCGACGATGATGCGCACGGCGTAAATATCAAAAACCTCATCAAAGCCGCGTCCCTGCATATAGACCTTGCGGTAGATACCGTAGATGCTCTTGACCCGCCCCTCGATATAGGCGTTGGGGTGCTCGGATTTGACGCGCTCAAAAATGCGCTGCTTGATGCTGGCTAAAAACTGCTGGCGCTGCTCGCGCGCGGCAAGCTGGCTTTCAATCTCGGCGTAGGCGATCGGGTCTAAGAAACGCAGCGAGATATCCTCAAGCTCTTCTTTAATGCGGCGAATACCGAGGCGGTCGGCAATCGGGGCGTAGATCTCCATCGTCTCGAGCGCCTTATAACGCCGCTTCTCGTCGGCGAGGTATTGAAAGGTTCTCGCGTTATGCAGCCGGTCGGCCAGCTTGATGATAACGACGCGGATATCCTGCGCCATCGCCAGCAGCATCTTGCGTAGATTTTCAGACTGCTGCTCCTCCTTCGAGGAATACGGAATTCTTCCCAGCTTGGTTACGCCGCCCACCAAAAGCGCCACATCGTTGCCAAAGCTTTTTTTAATGACCGACATCTCGATGTCGGTATCCTCGACCACGTCGTGCAGCAGCGCGGCGGCGACCGATTCGGTGTCCATGCCCAGCTCGACGAGAATTTTGGCGACAGCCAGCGGGTGGATGATATACGGCTCGCCCGAGCGGCGTTTCTGCTCGCCGTGGGCGTCGGCCGCCATCTGGTAGGCGCGCTCAATGACCTCCAGATTATAGCTTTTGCCGGTCTGAAGAATAAAGCTTTTTAAATCTTCGATTGAAAATGATTGGCTGTCATTCATAATTGTTGCTGTAAGCTCCTTATAATCGAAGAATGCTCAAGCTGTACGCGGGCGGCTGTGGGGTTCACCGTCAGAACCATAGCCTCCTGCGAGACGGTTTTTTGCAACAGACCCAGCTCCTGCAACACTTCAAGTGCGATACGGTAGCGTAAATAATCAATCGGCTCCTGCCGGATGATATGGCAATAGAGCGCGTTGGACGAAAAATTGACCGACCCCTGACGCTTGACATAGCGGTATACAACCGCCACCTCCTCACGGGTGGGTATCAGCGCGGGGCTTAGCTCCTCGCGGCGCAGATAGCTGTCATAACGCTGCTCGCCCTGAACCAAAAGGCCCATGTCGCTGTTTGAAAGCCGAATGCCTTTGAGCTTGAGCGAAACATTCTGCTGCCCCTGATAATCGTTGATAGAGGCCGAGAACGCGATATCGACCGCGTCGCCCGCGACGGCGCAAAAGCCGTTTGGACGGGCAGTAAAGCACAAAACGTTAAACCGGACGCCGTCCTTGACGAGGCACAGCTTGCAGTATTTGCCCTCCGAAAGCGGTAGGACGCGTTCTAATTGCGCGTCGACCACCATAAAGACAGGCGCGGGGTTCTGGCTGCCGAACGGCTCTAAGCATTCTAAACCCTTCACCTGCGCCACCGTCAGCAATGCGGGCGGTACAACGCTGTCTACCCTCAGGCGCAACGCCGGCATAACAGGATGGTGGGCGGCGGCAAAGCGCTGCAAGCCCACGTTAAATTCCGGCAACCGAGCGGTGTCGAGCGAAAAGCCCGCCGCCATCGGATGCCCGCCGTAGCGGGTCAAGCAATCGGCACAGGCGGCCACCGCCTCGATGAGCGAAAAACCCTCAACGCTGCGGCCCGAGCCTTTGGCGCTGCCCCCCTGCGTTGAAATGAGCAAGCAGGGCTTGCCAAAGCGTTCGACCATGCGGGAACAGACGATACCCACAATGCCCGCGTTCCAGTCCTCGCCGGAAAATAACAGAATCCTGTTATGTATTAACGACGGATCGTCCAGCAGCTGCGCGGCGATGTCGTCGGTGATCTTCTTTTCGTCGGTTCGGCGCTGCTGATTGAGCGCCTCGAGCCGGCCCGCCAGCTCGGCGGCTTCTTCCTCACTCTCGGTCAGCAGCAGCATGACGGCCAGATCGGCCGAATCGAGTCGGCCAGCCGCATTAATGCGAGGCGAGAGCCCAAACGCCACCGACTCGCCGGTCAACGCCTTGCCGGTGAAGCCCGCCGTCTCAAGCAGCGCGCGCACGCCGGGCCGGTGCGAGTCGGCCAAAAGCGACAGCCCCCGCCGTACAAAACAGCGGTTCTCACCGACCAGCGGCACCACGTCGGCCACTGTGCCAATGCACAGAAAGTCGGCATATTCCTCCAAAAGTGCTTCGCCGCGCTCGCCCTCCATGGCGCACAGCAGCTTGAACGCGACGCCGACGCCCGAAAGGTCCTTAAACGGATAGCCGCAATCGCCGCGATGGGGATTGATGACCGCGGCCGCCGCGGGCAGCGTCTCGCGCGGCTGATGGTGGTCGGTGACCACCACACGCATCCCCAACGAATTGGCGTAATCAATTTCCTCAAGCGCCGAGACGCCGTTATCCACCGTGATGATCAGAGAAACGCCCATGCGATGCAGATCATCAATGGCAGACATGCTCAGGCCGTAACCTTCTTTTTCGCGGTGCGGAATATAATAGCAGCTGCGCGCTCCGATCGATTCAAAATAGCTCTTGAGCATCGCAGTCGAGGCGACGCCATCGCAGTCATAGTCGCCGAAGATACAGATAAATTCCTCATTTTCAATGGCATCCTGAATCGTTTCAAGGGCGGGAACCATATCGCAAAGCAGAAAGGGGTCGCAAAGCACATCCTCGGGCGCGCAGTCTGAAAGCTGTCGGGCCCCATCAACGTTATAGCCCCGGGAGGCGAGCACCAACGACGCCAGCTCAGGGATATTAAGCGCGTGACGCAGTTCTTCGGCTGCGTCGCCACACGGCGCGGGAACATCCCAAATTTGTGCTTTCATTCAAGCGCCCCCTTTTCATGATGATTATAGATAAGATTCATATCGCCGCACGCAAATAACGGGCCGCACGCCCCATAGAATCGAGCCGTTATGACGTTTCTTTAGATAAACCGACATATTACCGTCAGCGACGCGGCACTTTGCGCCACCGCAGCATAATTACAATAAAGATCATTATATCATAAGCTTTCCTGTAATTCAATATTATGCCACGCGCGTACACGCATGGCATAATTGCGCACCAAGGGCAGCGGAGCCTGATATTATAGTCCCCTGACGGCTATGACGCCATAGTGACAAAGAGCATTGAAGATAACGCCGCTCTCGCATCACTATGGCATCATTTTATAAATAAGTTTATAACAATCGCTTACGATTATTCAATCATTTACAGCATAGATTTGCGCAGCTCCGCGCTAGACTTGGGGGACAGATAACCGGGCGGCACATCAAACACAGTCTTAGCGCCCTGTGCGCCCTCCCCCGCCATGCGGTATGCGGCACGGGCAAAGGCGGCAAGCACCGCGCCGGTAAATTCCGGGTTGGAATCAAGCTGTAGGCGGTATTCGATAAGATGCTTATTTCCCGTGCTGGTATCCCCGCTGCGGATGACCATACCGCCGTGCGGCAGGCCGCTATGATCGCGCTGCATGGTTTCGGCGTCGATAAAAGTCACGGTGGTGTCATAATCGGCAAAATACGCGGGCATTGTCTTGATTTGGGCCTCGATGCGTGCCTGATCCGCCCCGTCCTTCGCCACAACAAATACCTCGCGCGTATGCTTTTCGCGGGTGGTGAGTTCAGGTGTTCCACCGCTGCGCACAGCCTCGAGCGCGGCCTCAACCGGCACGGTATACTGCCGCGCCTCTGCGACGCCCGCAATCCGGCGCACCGCATCCGAATGCCCCTGACTCACGCCCTTGCCCCAGAATGTATAAGCCGTACCCATCGGTAAAATTGCCTCGGCATACAGGCGGTTAATCGAAAACATGCCCGGATCCCAGCCGCACGAAATGATGGCAACCTTGCCGCCCTGCCGTGCAGCCTTATCCACATTTTCGAAATGTGCCGGAATCTGGCTGTGGTTATCAAAGCTGTCGATGACGTTATACATGGCCGCGTACTTAGGGGTCTGAGTGGGCAGATCGGTTGCACTGCCGCCGCAGAGCACAAGCACGTCAAGCTCGTTGTGCATGGTTTCAAGCGCATCCGCGTGCAACACCTTTGCGCTGTCTGTTGCAATTTTGAGCGAAGCGGGGTCACGGCGGGTAAATACCGCAACCAACTGCAAGTCTTCGCTTTGCGTGATGGCGGCTTCTACGCCTCGTCCCAAGTTGCCATACCCGAAGATTCCGATACGAATGGACATAATGATCTTTCTCCTTTGCATTGCATCCGCCAAGACGTATACACGTCCTGCGGATATGTTCTTTTGCTATGTTGAGCTATTATACCATGTACGCAAGCAAATGGTATAATTGGCACATCAAAAGGTGATTGCCGCGTTAAGCGGTAAGTTGCGCAATCTCCCATAAGCGTAAGCGAATGGTATAATTACACACCAATAGGCAGTCGCTGCGTTAAGCGGTGGGCCGTTACGCATCGTCCCCTGATAAAAAATGCAAGACGGCTATTCTATTTCATTTATCGGCCTTGTATAGCGGTTCATCAGTGCCAAAGCACAGCGCAGTCCATCCACGGCGGCGCTCATAATGCCACCGGCGTAGCCCGCCCCCTCGCCACAAGGATAGAGGCCATCCAGCCGCTCGGCCACGCAGCCGCTGTTGCGCAGCACCCGCACCGGCGAGGAGGTTCTTGTCTCGACGCCGGTCAGTAAGGCGCCCGGCGCGTCAAACCCCGGAAGCTTTTGGCCTAAAACCGGCAGCGAATGCCGCATAAACGCCACAACCTGAGGGGGCAATACCGCTGTAATGTCCATTTCCTTTACACCAATCGGGTAGCTAGGTTCCACCCACGCGGCGCTGCTAGGCGACGGATTTTTCAGGAAATCGGCCACCCGCATGCAGGGCGCTTTATAATCGCTGCCCGCCGCTTTAAAGGCAGCCTGCTCCAGTCCCTGCTGAAACGCGACGGCATCCTGCCAGCCGCTGCCGTAATCAGCGGCATCGACCGACACGACCAGTGCGCTGTTGGCGTTCTTTAGATTCCGCGCACGGTAGCTCATGCCGTTGGTGACCGTCTGCCCTTCACCCGAGGCGGCGGCCACAACCATACCACCCGGACACATACAAAAGGTGTAGGCGGCGCGCTGCCCCTCTCGATGCGAGAGCTGATATTCACCGGCAGGCAGGTTGGGGTGTCCTGCAAAATCGCCGTAAATTGCCCGGTCAATCTCGGTTTGCAGATGCTCGATACGCACGCCCACTGAAAACGCCTTGGGCGTCAGCACCGCGCCGCTATGTGCGAGCGCCGAAAAGGTATCGCGAGCGCTGTGCCCCACTGCCGCGATAACCGCGTCGGCTGCCAACACGCCGCCATTGCAGACCACGCCGCAAACCGTGCCGTCCTTAACCTGAAACGCCTCAACACAGCTGAGAAAGTGAATTTCACCACCCAGCGACAAAATTTCATTGCGGATGCTTTTAACCACATCGCGCAACAGATCGGTGCCGACATGGGGCTTGGCCTTGATCAGAATATCCTGAGGCGCGCCGTGGCGCACCAGCTCGGCGAGCACCTGTCCGCAGAGCGGATCGTTAATGCGGGTGGTCAGCTTGCCGTCTGAGAAAGTGCCGGCACCCCCCTCGCCAAACTGAACGTTAGTACAGGCATCGAGCTGGCCGGTGCGCCAAAAGCGCTCAACGGCGGCAACGCGAGCCTCCATCGATGCGCCGCGCTCCAGAACAATAGGGCGATAGCCGTTTTGCGCGAGCAGCAGCGCGGAAAACATGCCCGCGGGGCCAAACCCCACGACTACCGGACGGTGAGGGAGCGGCGTATCGCCGGTTTTAATCTCAATCGCTGCCGGAAGCTTTAGCTGTGAGAGGTCTTTAATATGCGCTTCCAGTAGTTTTTCTCCAAGCGCGTCGGTCACCTCAAGCGCCACAGTGCTGACAAAATGCACCGGCAGCCGACGCCCATGCCGGGCATCCACCGAGCTGCGCACCACTCTGGCCGAAAGAACCTGAGACGCTTTTAACCCCAACTGTGCGACAGCAACCGAAGGCGCTGCTTCAACGCCCTGTGCCACCGACGTGTTGACCTGACTCAATTGCAAAAGCATAATCTTGCTCCTTAATACAAATAAAACAAAAATTGGACAATGGATAAAAGTATTTTATCTGTCAAAACGCTGTCAAATGGTCTTCGTACCTTGGACGACGCCCGCGGACAGGTTTGCGCACGCTCTAGATGCCCCATCGAAGAACCTTCTCGCCTTGAGCAACGCCGCGCATCAACAATTATTGCCGCAAGATGCCCTAGGCCACCCTGCTGGAAGACCCTTTTCACCTTAGCAGGCGCCACTCGAACGCCGTCTTAATCCCGATCTGATATCCGTGAAAGATCAAACGCGAAATAGCAACACCGTTTTGGTTGTGACGGATGCATGTCAGCAAACCCTACAGCCAGAGGAGCACCCGTCCAAGACAACAAAACCAGCAACCGAGCGAATGGCGTGCAAACAACAACAGGGGCGCTGCTTGATGTTTGCGCAGCGCCCCTGTTTTGATTTTTTACTTGCTCTTAACAGTCACCCGCGCGGTGTAGCGGTCGCCATAGGCCCAGCAACTACGCTTGCCGGGAATCAGAATATCAACCGGCACCGTGATCTGCCCGGTGCGCAGATCGGCCTCCGCCATGTCGATCTGCGCGACCAGATCCTTCGAGGTCAGTGTTTCAAGCTCCGCCTCGGGGCCATAAACCGTCACATTCGGAATACTTTTGCTTTGAATCGTGACGTCGTATTCGTCGGACAGATTGACAATATAGATGCCGCTGCTGTCGATATTGAGCTCCTTTTCACCAAAGCCGTCGGGCGTGAACCGCACGCTCAGCTCGTCAATGCCCTCCACCGAGATGAAGCTTGGCGGCAGCGACAGATCGTAGAACATATGCATGTCGGGCGCGATGCTGCGGATATCAAGATAGCCCAGATGCAGCTCATTGTAGGCCGCAATCAGGTCCGACGGACCGGCGATCTCAATCTCCTTGGGAGAAACGACATACTTCAGCGTGTCAAGATCAAAGTCAGCGGGGACATTGACAAAATCAAAGGTGACCGGCACCGTCTTCTTTTTGAGCACCGGCAACGTCACCGAGACGGTTTTGCTGTCATATTCAAAATAAGGGCTGTTGATCTCATTGCCGTCGGCGTCCTTGAGCACGATGGGCGTCTCGTAAGTGGCACTTGCCGAAAGCGGCTTTTCAAAGCTGAGATGTACCCCCGCCGAAGCCACCGCTTCCATTTCGGTTGCCGGACCGACCACCTGAACCTCGGAGGGATAAATGTACTCCTCATCCAAAATATAGCCGTCGGGAATATCCAGCCCCGCAATATCCACCTGCACCGGTAGAATTTTGGTTACGCGATGGTCAAACCGCATCGAAATCACATCCGGCACCGTACCCTTGATTTCGATGTCGCGGTGGCGGGTATCGGTAATTTCAAGCGCGAGGTCGTAGGTGCCAGGGCCGCTGATATTGTTGAGCTTGGCCAGCACACGCAACTCCGACGCCTTGATATTGCCCACCGTGGCGCGCGGGCCGTTGACCTCGACGTCGACGGTAAAGTCGGCGTCGGTGACGGGATATAAATCTAGCCGCGTCAAATTGCTGTCGCCGGTATCGAGGTTGACGGGAACATTGCGAATAAAATCCTGAATGTTTGAGTCGATATTATAAGCGACCATCACCCAGATCAGAATAGCGCCCAGTACCGACAGGACGATAAGCACCGTATTATTGTCTAAAAAAGATTTATTATTTTTCATCGCTTCACCTTAAAAAACGGCGGCAGACGGTCGCCTTTTTCTTCGCGCTTCTCGACGATAAAGATGCCCTCGAGCTCCTTGACCAATTGCTCACCGGTAAAGCCGCGCAGCAGCTTGCCGTTTTTCGCCACCGTGATTACGCCGGTTTCTTCCGAGACAATAACCACAATCGCGTCGGAGCTTTCGCTCATGCCAAGGCCCGCGCGATGACGGGTTCCCATCTCCTTGCTGATCGTAAAATTATCGGACAGCGGCAGGTAGCAGCCGGCGGCGACGAGCCTTCCGCCCCGGATGATCAATGCGCCGTCATGCAGCGGCGAATTGGGAAAAAAGATATTCCCTAACAGCTCCGCGCTGGGGGCCGCGTCGATAACCGTTCCAGTTTTAATGATCTCGCCCAGCATACTCTGGCGCTCGAGCACAATCAGCGCCCCTATTCTGCGCTTGGAAAGAAAGGTCGCCGCGTCGCCAATGTCGTTGATCGCCCGCCGCCAGCGTGAATTGACGTCATCAACATCAACATTACCGCCAAAAAGCTGAAGACTTGAAAACCGGGTCCGCCCCACCTGCTCAAGCGAGCGGCGCAGCTCGGGCTGAAAGACGATCAGCAGTGCCAAAGCACCGTATTGGAATACATAACGGATCAAAAAGCTTAAAGAACGCATTCCGGCAAAGGTCGCGACCGTATAAACGCCCACCAACACGCCCAAGCCTTTAACGAGCTGAATAGCGCGGGTCTCACGCACAAGGCGGATGGCCTGATACATTAAATAGGCCACGACTACAATATCTAAAAAGTCTGAAATGCCAAAGGAATTCAGTATTCCCCGTATGTCATAAATCAGGTTGTCCACAGGTGCACATCCTTTGCCAAATCATTGTTAAATCTATTGTATTTATTGTATCATAATCGCATGAATATCACAATTATATAAATGAAAACTTTTATCGAATCAATTTTGTCCCCGTTCAAAAATAAGGCATACCGCGTGACAAGCGATGCCCTCCTGTTGGCCCGTAAAGCCCAGCCCTTCTTCGGTTGTAGCCTTTACGCTGACCTGTGTGATGTCAATGTCGCAGGCAGCGGCGATGCAGCGGCGCATCTCGCCGATATAAGGCGCCAACTTAGGGGCCTGCGCCAGTATCGTCGCGTCGATATTGCCGATCGAATAGCCCTTCTGCGCCAGCATTGCCACAACCCTTCTAAGCAGCGCAATACTGTCCGCGTCCGCATAGGCGGCGTCGCTGTCGGGAAAATGCGCCCCGATATCGCCGAGCGCCGCCGCCCCGAGCAGGGCGTCGATAACGCTGTGGGCCAAAACATCGGCATCGGAGTGCCCGAGCAGCCCATGTGTGTGCGGTAACTCAACACCGCCTATAATCAGCTTTCGGCCCTCTACAAGCCGATGAACGTCATAGCCATGCCCGATTCGCATTTTAAAACCCCTCCCGCATCAAAAAGGCCTCCGCGAGGATGAAATCCTCCTCGGTGGTCAGCTTGATGTTCTGATAATCGCCCGGGGAAAGCACCACCGTCGCCCCGAGACTTTCTATGAGCTGGCAGTCGTCGGAATATTCCTGTTCGCTCTCTGCAAACGCACGCAGATAGAGTTCTTTTCGAAACACCTGCGGCGTCTGGATCTGTACAAGCACCTCGCGCGGCAGCGTTTCGGCAACAAAATCGCCGCTGCGGCGCTTAATGGTGTCTTTGACCGGCACCGCCGCCGTAGCAGCGCCATGCCGGACCGCCGCGTTGACCGCAGCCTCTATCACCGTATCGGAGACAAGCGGCCGCGCCCCGTCATGAATGCAGACATATTGCGCACCAGCCGAGCAGGCACACACCCCCGCATACACCGATTGCTGACGCGTAGCGCCCCCTTTAACGATGCTGCGCAGCTTTTTAAAGCCCTGATATTTGACGTCGGCCAGCAGCGCGGGGATATATTCCTCCCGCGTGACCACTACAATCTCGTCTATGAGGCCGCAGCGCTCAAAGGCGTTGATGGTATGTATGAGCACCGGCAGCCCGCACAGGTCGGCTGTGAGCTTGTCAAAACCCATGCGCAGGGACGATCCGCCCGCCGCAATCACGGCGGAAATCGGGCCAAAATCACGGCCCCGCCTCGATTTAAACATAGGACGTTCCTGCCACTCCTTTCAAAAAAAGCCTGCCCTACAAACTGCAAGACAGGCTTAAATCATACTGCTTCCGCACTGAAAATCGCTCTCTTAACGGTGGCGTTTTGCCCAGCTTGCGGTATTAGGCCAGCGGAACCGGCCCGATGTCGATATCATCTTTTCAAGCTCAAAGCAAAAATCTGTTCGTCAAGGACTGAGCTTCTAAGTGAGAGGGCGGTATTAACTTTAAAAAAGCAGTTTTTTGATCAGCCTCGAAAGCGTTTCGGAGCTGCTGTACTGCTGCTCGGCCTGAGACCGAACAGTCTTTGAGGACGCCGAAGACATCACCTCGCCGCTGACCGAAGCCTGTTCTACAGCTTCAGATCGTTGCGGCGCCACGAAAAAAGTTTTGCTGCGGTACTTTGTCGATGCGGTGCGTGGCCTTATCGCAGGGAGGTTTAACGTCCTGCTGCTCGGCTTTGGCAGCCTTCGCCACCTCGACAACGGCGTCGTCGGCACCGGCCGGCACGACTCCCAGCAACATGTGGTCAATCTCGTCGAGCCGCGCGGTGAAGCTTTGCATCAAATCCTCAAGCTGGCCGCGCACGGTGGCAATCTCACCACGCATCAGCGACACTTCCTTGGTGATCTTGCGGCTGGCGGTTACAGCGCTCTTTTTAATCTGCTCCGCCTGCTCCTGCGCCTGCGCAACGGTATCGGCCGCGCGCTGGTTTGCGTCTAAAATAATATCGCCGATCTGCGCTGAGATATCCTCGTAGCGCTTGGCTTTATATTCGTAGTTTTGAAGCTGCACCATCAACTGCCGGTTCTGATCTTTTTGCTGCTGCAGCTCTTTTTCACGCTCAATATAGCGCAGCTTTTGCTGACTGACCTCGCTGCGCAGCGATTCGACCGTGCCGGTCAGCTCGCGGATTTTGCCGCCGCGCTCGTCGAGCTGACGCTCCATCTCGCTTATTTTAGCCTCAAAGCTTGATACCTGATCTGAAAGCTGATTGCGTGCGGTCGAAACCTCGCTGATGTGCTGGGCCAGCTCTTGCGCCATTGTTCGGTTCTGTTTCCGAAGCTTGTCGATATAGGTCAATACCTCTTGCTTTTCAAAGCCGCCAAAAAAGCTCGTTTTCAGCAGCACCTTTTCATCGCCGTAAAGCGTCAGATCCAATTCGGCCATCCCAGATTCCTCCCGCATGCAAAATAATTGAACTTTACCTTGGTATTATAGCATTTTATCCTGCATTAACCAAGGGCATTTTGTCATTTATTTATGGAACATTGCGCCAAATCGGCGTCAGGCGCGACTGCCACCCCATTCCACCGCTGCAAAGCCGGTGCGCTGCCACGGAATGAGTGTCTGGGGCAATACCTTTACAGGCTGCCGCAGACCCTTATAGACCATATGCACCCTAAGCATGCTATCCGGCGCGGGACTGATGACGAGCGGCGCCAGCGCCTCGTATTGCTCAGTTGAAAAGCTGATGAGATTATAGGGGTTTTGGCTCATCTCCGGCACCCAATAGGTGATGAAATCGTTATATTCGCGCGGCGTCAGCCCCATGAACGCGAGCTTTTCGCGCAGAAAGGCTTCAGTCTCGCTACCCTTGACCACAAAGCCCTCGGACAGATTCCAGTCGACCTTTTTATCGCCCTCCCAGAATAGGTAATAGTGGGTGCTGCCGTCCTTGAGGTTGGTTAATGTGCCGTCCGGCTCGGCGCGTACCTGCCAGCCATCCTCATAGGCGGGGTAGGTATAGGTCAGTTCTTCCTTGGGGTAACCCAGTGTTACCGAGATGTCGGTCGGCTGCTCAGGGTAGAGGTAGATGATCGGCTTGCCGGTGGTGGGGTTCATATCAACCGGCGCCAATTGGGGCCCGGGTTCAGGCTCGAGTTCGGGGGCTATTTCGTCGATGCGGTCGTAAATATCCTGCGCGATAAGCGCAAGCGGATAAACGATGCCCTCACGCATATTTCGGCACGCCTTGGGCGAGATGATCCCGCCAAGCCAAAAGGCGATCTTTCCATAAGTACGGTCGATAAAGCAAACGCCATAAGCATATCTGTCTATCTCCAGCGCAAAGGCCTCGGTGGTTGTGTAGGCAAAGCCATGCATCAGCAGCTGTTCCTCCACGCCGGCCGTCACCGTCATAGAGGTGCGGTTGCGGTAATCCCCCACCTCAAATGAAGTCGTTGAAAGCATTTCGGCAAATTTTTTACCGTTTGCCTCCGGGCTGCTGTTTAACCAAACCTCGCCTTCGCCAAAGTAGTCCCCGGTTTGGGCATAACTGAGCAGCACACCAAGCACATTCTGATTCTTTTGTTTAAATTTGTCAATCGCCTGCTCAGGCGATGCACCCTCGGAGATATTGCCGTAAATATCTCCCGTGATAACGCAGGGCGACAGGGTCCAAAGGGTATAGGCCAGCTGACCGCGAAACGTCAATGCCTTATCAAGTCCCCCTGTCAGCGTATAGACTTTGAGCGTCTCATAGGCATCGTAAAAGCTGTCATACGCCAGCGACCAGTCTCGCGTCGCCGAAGCGGAGGACATAAATCGCGCCTCCTCTGCCAGAACCGCGTCGGTTACCTGCGCCAGCGCCTGCCCGCCTGCCAAAGGGCCTTTCTCCGCCGCAACCGGCAGCGCGTCCGGTTTGGATGTGCCAACCACAGGGGAAAGTGCTTCGGATACCGAAGCCTGCGGCGCGGCGGCGCTCCCCATTTCACTGCTGGTTAGAGACGTACTGTCGGGCACGGACGTCTCCGCATTGAAAGGTGACGGCACCGCGCTGCTCTGCCCTGCGCACCCCGTAGCGAACAGAAGCATAACCGCAAGGCTCAAGGCTAATAATCGTTTCATCATATTTCCCCCAAAAATATATCATTTTAGGAATCTCTTTCCAAATAAGTGTAGCACGCTGCGCCGATTGTTGCAACAAATAGCGAAATCTTCAGAATTTACTGCCGCATTCGGTTCTTGTGCTTTCCTGCTTTTCGTGATAAGCTTTTGATATATTGGAGGTAGAAAACATGCGACGAAAAGATCGAGAAGTGACCGAGCCCGCGGAATTGCTCAAAATCATTCAGGAATGTAAGGTCTGTCGTCTTGCGATGCAGGACGAGCAGGGCCTTTATATCGTGCCATTAAACTTTGGCTATGAATTTGACGGCGGTAATCTAACGCTCTATTTCCACTCCGCTAAAGAGGGGCGTAAAATTGATATTCTGTCCCACGCCCCGGCCGTCGCGTTCGAGATGGACTGCGACCACCAGCTGGTCGCCTCCGACATTGCTTGCCGCAACGGCTACGCCTATAAGAGCATTATCGGCAATGGCAACGCCAGCCTGATAGACGATATTGATGAAAAAATAAAGGGCCTGTCGCTCATGATGCTGCACCAGACCGGCAAGGAATGGGAAATGACGGCGCAGGCCGCAAGTTCCGTTGCGGTGTTCAAGGTGACGGCAACCGGTTTTACAGGGAAAATTCGTCCGATGCCTCAAGGCTGATTTCCCCTATTGAACACTTAAAATGAATGTTTTCGCCCACAGACGGCACGGCCTACATCGTCCCACTGTCAGTGCGCATCACACTTTCAGCAAACCGCTATCGCGATTGAACTTATTATTCGGATGTTGAGGCTTCCTTTAAGTTCAACCGCATGCAAGCAAGATCGCATTATCAATCCGAGTGATAAATCAAATTGCTGTAAAATGCGCTATACAACCAATCGCCATATAAAAATCGGGCCATCCATTGCTGGATGACCCGATTTTTCATACGCTTTAACGCGTTTACTTTTTGATGACATGGATGCACTGCTTGGGGCAGACCTCAACGCAAGCGCCGCAGGCGGTGCACTTGTCCTGATCAATATGCGCGAGGTTATCGACGACCTTGATCGCGTCAAACTGGCAGGCCTTCTGGCACTTCATGCAGCCGATGCATCCAACCTTGCAGGTCTTCATGACCACCGCACCCTTGTCCTTCGAGTTGCAAAGGACATGGATCTTATAGTCCGCAGGAACGATCTCGATCACGTTGCTCGGACAGGTCTTAGCGCACAGACCGCAGCCGATACAAAGATCGGTGTCGATGTGGGCGATGCCATCCACCATCTCAATGGCGTTGACAGGGCAGACAACAGCACAATCGCCCATGCCCATACAGCCATAGGTACAAGTGCCCGTACCGCCATAAAAAAGCTTAGCGGCCGTACAGGTCTTGGCACTCTGATACTCCAGCTTTCTGGAAGTATTATCACAGGTGCCGTTGCACTTGACGGCGGCCACCACCTTAGCGACCTCCTCGACAGCGATGCCGAGCGCGTCGCCAAGGGCTTTGGCCGTATCAGGGCCGCCGGGGACGCAAAGGTTGCCCTTGGTGCATTCGCCCGAAACCAGCGCTTGCGCGTAGGCGTCGCAGCCGGCATAGCCGCAGGCGCCGCAGTTGGCGCCGGGGAGACATTCACGGACAGGACCAAAACGCTCGTCGACCGGCACAGCCATAACTTTGGAGGCAATCGACAAAACGACAGCTGAAATCAGTCCGATAGCTGTAACGGCGACAATCGCCAAAACGATTCCATTCATAGTCTCATCTCCATTCTCTAATTATCGGAACAGGTTTTCAACCACGCCCACGAATCCCATGAAGGAGACCGAAGTGATGGAAGCGGCAACCAGCGTAATCGGAACTCCCTGAAACGATTCGGGTGCGTCACAGCCTTCGATTCTGGAACGAACGCCCGAGAACAGCACCATAGCCAGCAAAAAGCCGAGGCCGGAGCCGAAGGAGTTCGCCATCGACTGCGCGAAGTTATAGCCGCTGTCAATGTTCAGGATGGTAACGCCGAGCACGGCGCAGTTGGTGGTAATCAGCGGCAGGTAAACACCCAGCGACTGATGCAGAGCAGGCACATACTTTTTAAGAATGATCTCAACAAGCTGCACCAGCGCCGCGATGACCAAAATAAACACGATGGTTTGCAGATAGCCCAAGCCGTTTGCATCCAGAAGATAGATCTGGATCGGATAAGTAACGGCAGTGGACATCAGCATAACAAAGATAACGGCAATCGACATGCCTACAGCCGAATCAAGCTTCTTAGAAACGCCCAAGAAGGGGCAGATGCCAAGAAACTTGGCAAGAACATAGTTGTTCACGAGCACGGCGCTCATGATAATAACGGCAAATTCCTTCATCGATCAGCACGCTCCCTTCTCAGCTTCGCCGTCTGCATCTTCGGGACCGCAGGCTGCACAGCCAAATTCCTTCTTCTTGATCGCTTTGCCCTTTGTGATCTTATTGACCAGCGCGATCAGAGAACCGAAGACAAAGAAGCCGCCGGGTGCAAGACCCATGATGGAGATGGTGCGCGCTTCTTCAGAAACAAGGCGGATACCCATCCAGGTGCCCGCGCCCGTCGTCTCACGGATGGTCGCCATCAACAGCAGCGCCAGCGTAAAGCCAAGGCCCATGCCGATGCCGTCGAGCGCCGAATCGATTACGCCGTTCTTAGAGGCAAACATCTCGGCGCGGCCCAGAATGATGCAGTTAACGACGATGAGCGGCAGATAGATGCCCAGCGCCTTATCCAGCGCGGGCGCGTAAGCCTTGACGACCATCTGGACAACCGTAACAAAGCCTGCGATAACAACAATATAAGCCGGGATACGCACCTTGTCGGGAATGATCTTGCGAAGCGCCGCAATGGCGATGTTCGAACACATTAAAACCACCGTGGCGGCAAGGCCCATGCCGATGGCATTTTGGGACTGCGTACTGACCGCCAGCGTCGGGCAGGTGCCCAGCAGCAGCACCAGAACGGGGTTTTCCTTAATAAGGCCTCTGGTGAGGTTTGAAAGTTTATTCATTGCTTTAAGCCCCCTTTACTGCGGCGAGGTTGGCAAGCGCCGCGTTGAAGGCCTTTTTAAAGGCCTCGGAAGAAACGGTTGCGCTCGCGATACTGTCGATGCCGTCGGCGGAGGTTTTGCCGATAAACTGAGACGTAAAGGCCTCTTCGGCAACTCTGGTGCCAAGACCCTCGGTTTCGACGCACTTGTCGACAACCACACCAACCACCTTGTCGGCACTGTCAAACAGCACCGCGATGGTCAGGTCGCCGCCGTAGCCCTGTGCCGTGCCGAATACGACATTGCCCGCGCCACCGCACTGGATACCGCCCGCCACCTCTTTAAAGGTTGCGTCGGGATAATACTGGGCAAGCTTAGCCTCGGTCAGACCGATGGGATTCTCAACGGTACCGCCCTGCGCGATTTTCTGTGCGGAAAACGCCTTCTCGACCGCACCGATAAAGCATCTGGACGAAATGGTCGCACCGCCGATGGTCGAGACGCCGCTCAGGCTGTCGTCCTGACCCGGGAACTGGCTCTGGAACTTGGGTTCGGCCACCTTGGAGCCGAGGCCCGCCGTCTCACCGTGCGCCAGCACCTTGCTGCCGGTGATTTTGCCGTCGGCGTCAATGCCGACAATGATCTTCATGGTGCCGCCGTAGCCCTTGCCTTCGGCAATGACAACGGTACCGGCATTGTTGGTGGCATTGTAAACTTCTACGACGCCCTCGGGCAGACCTTCAAGCTCAAGCAGCTCAAAGCCGTCGGCAGCGGGCAGCACTTCTTTTCTGGCAATTTCAGCGTTGGCCTTTTCGGTCTGCTCAATGATCGGAGTGGTCGCCTGCTCGGTAAACGCCAGCGCGGTCGTGATCACCAGACAGATGATGGTGAGCACAGCAATCGGCATGACAAAATCATTTTTTGCGTTGCTCATTTCGCGGCACCTCCCAAAGCTTTATTCCGGGTAAGATTGGAAATATGCGGCGCTAAGATATTCATCAGCAGAATCGCGAAGGAAACGCCCTCGGGATAACTGCCGAACACGCGAATTAAGACGGTCAGAAGACCGCAGCCGACACCGAAGATCACACGGCCCTTGGGCGTCTGGGGCGAGGTGCTGTAATCGGTCGCCATAAAAATAGCGCCCAACAACAGGCCGCCAGCCAGCGTGTGATAAACCGCGTTCTGACCCAGCAGCGCCGTGAGCACCGCGACGGTCGCGATAAACGAAACGGTGATGTGCCAGGTGATGACCTTGCGATAAAGCAGGTAAACAAAGCCCAGCAGCAGCGCAGCGGCGCTCACCTCACCGATGCAGCCGCCGATCTGGCCTAACGCCATGCGGGCGATTGAGGGCAGCTGCTCGGTCTGACCGGAAGCCATCAGGCTTAGCGGCGTCGCACCGGCAACCGCGTCGGGGTAACCGGTCACCCAGTCGGTCATCGGACCGGTGAAGGAGATCAGCAGCACGATACGCGCGGTGATGGCGGGGTTTGCAAAGTTCTGGCCGATGCCGCCAAACAGCTGCTTGACGACGATGATGGCCACGATAGAGCCGAACGCGGCCATCCACAGCGGGAGACCGACCGGCAGATTGTAAGCGAGCAGCAGGCCGGTGACGGCGGCGGAATAGTCGCCGATGGTTACGGGACGGCGGCAGCCCTTTTGGAACACATATTCAGCGCCGACCGCGAAAGCCACGCAGACAGCGACAAGCAGCAGTGCGCGCACACCAAAGACAACAACTGAAACCAGCAGCGCGGGCACCAGCGCAATAAGCACGTCGCGCATGATCGACTGAGTCGTGTCGTTGTGGCGAATGTGCGGAGAGCAGGTTACGATCATTGGATTACTCACTGTTTTTTCACCCCTTATTTTTTCTGCGAAGCTTCCCGGACCATCGCCTTGGCAAGCTTGTTGGTCAGCACAAGTTCACGTTTTGCCGGACATACGAACGAGCAGCAGCCGCACTCCATGCAGATCATGACTTTAAGCTCGTTGAGCATATCGGTATTCTTAATTTTAAAGGCGTGCTCAATCGTCGCCGGCATCAGGCCGACCGGGCAGGCCGCCACGCAGCGTCCGCACTTGATGCAGGCGGTCGTGGACGCTAAGGTCGCTTCCTTTTCGGCAAAGGCCAGCACGGCGTTGTTGTTCTTGAGCAGCGGAACCTCGTCGTTGGGCACTGCGATACCCATCATCGGGCCGCCATAAAGAATCTTTTTGGGTTCGGCTTTGTAGCCGCCGCAGAACTCAAATATCTTAGCAATGGGGGTGCCGATGGGCGCAATGACATTGCCCGGCTTGGCAACGGCGGAGCCGTCGACGGTCAGGCACTTTTCAACCAGCGGCATGCCGGTTTCGATATACTTGGAGATAAACGCCAGCGTTGTGACGTTGATGACGATGCAGCCGACGTCGAGCGGCAGCTTGCCCTCGGGCACGTCGCGGCCGGTGGCGTTGTGGATGAGCACCTTTTCACCGCCCTGTGGGTAGAGCGAGGGCATCGCCATCACCTCAAAGTCGGAGTCGTTGGCGGTCTTCTCCTGAAAAAGCTTGATGGCCTCGGGTTTATTATCCTCAATGCCAAGGATGGTCTTTTTCTGGCCGACAAATTTCTTGAGCAGCGCGGCGCCCTTGATGATGTGCTCATAATCGTCGATCATCGTGCGCAGATCGGAGGTTATGTATGGCTCACACTCCGCGCCGTTGATGAGAAGATAGTCGACCGAACTCGGACTCTTGACCGACAGCTTGACCGTCGTCGGAAAGCCCGCGCCGCCCAAGCCGACCAGTCCGCTTGCGCGCACGGCGGCCAAAAACTGCTCGGTGGTCTCGACAACCGGCGGAACAACCGTCTCGGCGATTTCCTGCAGGCCGTCGGCTTCGATGACAACAGCCTTTGCCATAGCGCCATTGCTCATGAGCAGTTCGTCAATTTTGACGACCTTTCCGGACACGCTGGCATGAATGGGCACGCTGACAAACCCCGCCGCTTCACCGATTACCTGACCGACCTTGACAAGATCGCCCGCCTTGACCACAGGCGTACATGGCGCTCCGATGTGCATGTTCATCGGAATAATGACCTTGTCGGGAGTCGGAATGCGCTGTGGCGCGCACTCTGCGGTGTTCTTGTGGTGAGGCGCATGGACACCGCTCAGTCTTTTAATAGACACTGATGTTTCCCCCAATACTTAAAAAGTGT
>JAEWBS010000066.1 GCA_023391005.1 Bacillota bacterium
CGGTGCTGGTTGAGGGCGTCGGCATCTTCTGCAAAAAGGTCATTCTATTCGGCAGCGAAGCGGGTGTTCGCACCTTCTCGACCAACGAGGATCTGACCGACACCAACAACAACACGCCGATTGTCACAGTGCAGGTGGTCGACCCGATGATTCTGGCCAGCCACATCTGCGAGGAGCCCGGGCAGACCGCGCCGATCTTTTCGGCCCCGATCCCCTGCGAAATTGCCGAAAAGTTTGAAGGCAGCTTTGCCTGCGTGCAGCCGGTGCGCACCCTCTACGTCACGCTTGGCATGTTCTCGATCGTGCAGCTGATGCGCCAGGTTCAAGTGATGATTCCGATCTACGACTTCTGCATCCCCAAGAGCGAGAACGAATCCGCGATCGTCGACGCCGACCCGTGCGAGATTTTCAGCAAGGTCGATTTTCCGACCGACGACTTCTTCCCGCCGAAGCTCTCAGACATCAATAACTGCGATTAAGCAGGAGCGGACATAGCAGGATGTAAAAAAGTCCCCCGCTCGCCGGGTACTCTGAGGAGGGCCCGGCGGGTGGGGGATTTTTTATGCTTCGGTTTTTCGGTTTCTCCCCATTATTTTTGGCCATAGAAAGCCACGCCCATCTTGTGCTAGGATAAAAGCAACAAGGAAGGAGCCAAAAGGAACCATGATGATCAATCAGCTTTTTCCTCCCGTGCCCGAACGCCCCGCCAACCCGCCCGAGCCGCGGGCCGATGCCCGACGCGACCGGCTGTTCGATACGCGCGATACGCTGCGGCACGAGGCCTTTGCGCTGCAAAATCAGCTTTTTAAAGCGCCACGTCACAAGCGCGCCCGTTTAAAGCGGCTGCTAGCCGAGAATCAGGCCGCGCAAGCCGCGCTGTGCGACGCCCTCTCGGCGCTGGGAAATATTGTTTGAGCAAATTAGGCAAACCGGCAGCCACCGCATCGCAAATAAATATGGCGCTTTTATGGCGTATAGCCGCTATACAAGGCCCCTTCGCCACATCCCCTCCTGCCGGGGGGGAGGACCGGATGCAATCGGCGGTGGATGAGATGGTCGGGCTGCGCAAACTGCTTTACGACCGGCTAGTCGACTCGACCGAGCTGCGCCGCCAGATTGCATAGGCCATCTCGGCGGTGCCCGAGCAGCGGCTGCGGCTGGAATATCGCTACATAGACGACCTGACCTGAGAAGAGGTCGCCACAGCGCTCGCCTGCGATTACCGCTGGACGCTGCGCCTGCACGACCGCGCCCTCGCGCTGCTCGCAACGCCCGAACCCACCGATTTTCTGCCGTAGAAACGCAAGATAAATGAAGTGTGAGAAGCGAAAAGTGTGGGTGGAGCGTATTAAGTTCGCTTGGCGGATTTGATCAAAAGGTGGATTGCTTTGACGTTTTGCGTCTGCCAACGGCACCCCAGCCGTGCGATAAACGAAACCTGAAATCTGCGGATGCCCGCCTCTTAGGTGTTTTGATTCTAAACAACCGCCGCTTTGCGCTCGGCAGCGGCAGACCGCCCCCGTGATAAGTGAAACGTGCGGATGCCCGCCTCTTAGGCTTTGATTCTAAACAACCGCCGCCTTTATCGCTTTGCGCCCGGCAACAGCGCGCCGCTTACATAGCAGTTAAAGGCGGACGTACTTGCTTGTCAGCCTTATCTCAAACAATCGCCACCGCTTCACGCCCCGGACAGCAACGGGCCGCCGGCAGCGTTTAAAACGCCACAGGCGGCCCGTTGCTTTTTCTACTCCCCTTTTCGCACCTTACAAAACAAAAATCGCCTGTACGCGGCACGCACAAAGCCACGTCACGATTCAAATACGCCGCGTATACGGCGCTGAGACTGTCAATAAGTAATAATTTATACAAAGCACGATGCCGTTTTAGGCGGTATGGGGGACCCTTGCGGAGATCCCCATTAAAACAGTCCACCGGACTGTTTGGTCAGATTGTCAAAAAAGTTATGCTTTTTTTCACAGTGTGCGCCCTGCATATACGGCGCTACGTTACGCTCCACTAATTTAAGACCGCCCCGCCGCACAGCTTGCGCCCCTTCTTATACTCATACATCCTGTGTTCGGCGCGCATCAGCACGCTGTCGGGGTCACAGTCGATGCAGGGCTTGTAATAAGCAACGCCCCACGACACGTCAATACCCGCCTCGCCGTTGGTATTAACTTCACGGTCAAAGGCCTCGAGCGCCACGCCCAACGCACGGCGGTCGGTGTTATCGCACACAACGACAAACTCGTCGCCGCCGATGCGGTAAACGGTACCAAAATCGCCCAGATAGCGCCGCAGCGTGGCGGCGGTGTCGATAATCAGCCGGTCGCCCCGCGCATGCCCGTAGGTGTCGTTGACAATTTTAAGATTGTTTGAGTCAAACATCGCCATCGCTAGACCGTCCATCGTGTCGGCGTTGCCCTGTTGGCGGTAGACCTCGAGCTTTTGATCAAAGGCGCGGCGGTTTTCGCAGCCGGTCAGCTGGTCGCGGTAGGCCGCGAGCTCAAGCGTATGTAACCGGCTCTCAAGCACCAGCGCGTCGATACCGCTGACCACCAGCCCTGCCGTAAAGCAGACGGTGAAGAACAAGAGGCCGAGGTCAAGCGCCAGACCGGCATAATCCCCCTGCCAGAAAAACGCGTTGAGCATGCCGGCCGCGACGCCGGTGGCAGCGCCCGCCACGCCCACCGCCATTGGGCGGCACAGCTCTTGATAACGGCGATAATCGGCCAGCAGCACGCCAAGGCTGATCGCACCGGCGGTCAGCAGAACGGCGTCGGGCAGCCAGAAATGATAAAGCCGCCCGGATGGCCGCAGCGCACAGGCCGCCAAGGCCGCTGTTGAGGCCAGCAGCACCAGCGTAATCAGGAGATTAAACAGCCGCGCGTGGCGTCTTTTACCGACGCAAAACGCAAATAGCAGCCACGACACGCCGCACAGCCCGACCAGTGCGTGCAGCAACAGCTGACAAAGCCGCCGGTCGGCCAACAACGCCAGCAGCGTTTGGATATAGGCATTGTTCCAAACCGAATAGCAAGCCAAAAACAGCCCGAGCCATAACATCGGGGGATAGGGCGCGTAGCGCAGCATAACAAAATAAGCTAGCGCCAACAGAAGGCCGACCGTCAGCATGGCAAAGCCGAGACAGCCGCGCCAGAAGTTTTGCAGCGATGCGCGCATCAGCGCGCCGGACCGGGTGGTCAGTACCGCCGAGCGCAGCGTCACGGCGCCGCAACCCGGCAGGGGCAGCAGCGTCACGCGCACCGGCATGCCAAAATCACCCGATTCAATCGGGATATAATGGTCGCGCACCGCGCCGGCGGCTATCAGCCCCTGTCCCATATCGGCGCAGGAATACACCATTCTGTCGCCGACGCTGATCGTCACGGCGCCCGGGGTAGCCTGACAGTGCAGTAGATTCACCTGCCCCTGCGCGACGCTCAGATCATCGAGCCGGGCTACGAGCGTGACCTGCCCGTCGGCGGCGTCGTAGCGCTGCGGCAGCGCCGTCGGCGGCTGCAAAGCGTCGCCCGACAAAAGCTGCCATCCGCTCAACGGCCTTTCAACGCCCGCAAAATCCTGCGCGTCGAGGCCGACGCCGGACCGCAACACGCCTGCAAGCACCATCGCAAAGCCCGCGGCCAGCAGGCAAAGCAAAATGTAATTGAGCTTGTGCAGCGCGGCATCTTTCACGGCGAATACATCTCCCGTTCCAGAATGATATAGTCAAACAACTTGAAAATAGGAGCAGGATTTGGCGAGGATATTTTGTGCCTGACAAGGCGAAGAACGCAGGCAGGCTGACGATCAGTCTCGAACAGCAACGCGGCAAGGCGCAAAATATCGCGGTTGATCTCATTATTCAAATACGTAGGCATCCTTAGAGTTCAACTGCATACAAGCAAGATGCCGTTATCAATTAACATGATAAGCCAGACCTGCTTACAGACCGCTAAGACAATCCTATTTTAGGTTTTAGCTATAGAGATCCGGATGCTGTTAAGTATAGCAAACGCATTCTCATATTTCAACAGAATTAACACATTTTGGTAATTTTTGTGAAAGCTTCATGAAGCTGTGACCGATATATATCATGTACCGCCGACCTGCGCGGTAGGAAATAAATTAGTAATACGCGCCGTTTTGGTTAAAAGCAGCAGAGTGACGCCAAGCGGGCGCTCTGCTGTTTAGACTGCCAAAATAAGCATGACTTTTCGACAAGTATGAGGCCGCCGTCCGCAAGAAATATGTGGATGGCGGCCTTTTTTAAACCTCAAGCCTTATGTATGAGGCATTATCTTAAAACCCCGCCCTTATCGGCTGATTGGGCGGTCTTGGCATAGCGGCTGAGAATGCCGTCGAGCTTGGGCGCGGTATAGCTAAACGCCGCGCGGCGCCTTGCCAGCTCTTCTTCCGGGACGAGCAGGTCGATCGTCTTGTTAACGACGTCAATTTTAATGCGATCGCCGTCCTCAATTAGGGCGATGGGGCCGCCCGCCGCCGCCTCGGGCGAGATATGTCCGACAAAGCAGCCGTTGTTGGTGCCAGAAAAGCGCCCGTCGGTTATTAACGCCGTCGAGAGGTTCAGTCCTTGGCCATACAGCAGCTTCATGGGCTTAAACATCTCGGGCATGCCCGGCCCGCCCTTGGGGCCCTCGTAACGGATAACCACGACCTGCCCGGGCTTGACCCGTTGCGCGCCAATCGCGTCGTTGCATTCATCCTCCGAGTTAAAGCAGATGGCGCTGCCCTCAAATTGCCGAACCTGCTCGGCAATGGCGGCGGGTTTTGCGACGGCGGAATCGGGCGCCAGAGTGCCGTGCATAATCGCGAGGCCCGCCAGCGTGCTAAACGGCTTGTCCAAGCTGGTGATGACCTCCGGATTCGCGGGGTAAGGGTTTTTGTATCCCGCCAGATTTTCTCCGAGCGTTTGGCCGGTGACGGTCATACAGTCGAGGTTTAGGAGGCTTTTCATCTCGTTCATGACCTCAGGGATGCCGCCCGCCTCGTAGAAATCCTGCGCGTCATAGCTGTGGGAAGCCGGGTTGATGCGCGCGATCAGCGGAATCGTCTCACCGTATTCCTCAAACTGTGCCATGACCTCGGCGGTGTCGATGCCAACCTCGTCGGCGACGGCGCAGGCGTGCAGCACACAGTTGGTCGAGCCGCCGGTCGCCATGAGCACCTTGACGGCGTTTTCGAGCGACGCCTTGGTGATGATGTCGCGCGCCGTTATCCCGCTGCGCACCAGTGCGACCGCCGCCTCGCCCGACCGAAACGCCGCGCGCGTCCGCTCATTATAGACGGCGGGGATCATCGCCGAGCCGGGCAGCGACAGGCCGAGCGCCTCGGCAAAGCAGCACATCGAGTTGGCCGTCGCCATATGCTGGCACGAGCCGATGGTCGGACAGGAAAGCTCGGTGATATTCAAAACCGCCTCGTAGGAGATGCGGTCGGCCTGATACATGCCGTAGGCCTCGGCCGCGCAGGTGCTGTCCGACTTTTTCTTCTCGCCGAAGGCCGGGCCGCCCAGCATGCAGCCGCCCGCAATGAAGATGCAGGGAATATCGAGCCGCGCCGCCGCCATCAGCATGGCCGGAACGGTCTTGTCGCAGGAACCGACCAGCACAAGGCCGTCGAGCTTGTGCGCCCGGGCCATGATCTCGATGCCGTCGGTCACCACCTCGCGCGAGGGCAGCGAGTAGCGCGACCCCTCGTGGGTGGTGCAGACACCGTCGCACACGGCGATGCAGCCAAACTCAACCGGCGTTCCGCCCGCGCGGTAGACGCCGTATTTGACCTGCTCGGAGAGCTGCCGCAGGTTCTTGTGTCCCGGCACAATATCCGAAAAGGAATTGGCAATGCCGATGATCGGCCTTGTAAAATCGTCGTCGCTCAGGCCGTTGGCCTTGTAGAGCGTCTTACAGGAGAGCATGCGCTCCGGCGTAAAGGTGCCGGCCTCAAACTTCTTTCTCATAGATCCTCCTTTGGGTCTTAAATCCGCGCGCGGCAGACTTAAAATACTGTGTCAAACAACCTGTTATTATAAGGATGGTACCATATTTTTCAGATTTTGAACAGGCTGTCTTTGGGCGGAGCCGCGCGCCCGCCGATATCGGCCAAAAGAAAGCAGCGCCCTTTTAAGACGCTGCACAGACTGTCAAAAATGCGATTTGGTGAAGCAAAGCACCGGGGGAATAAAGTGAAAAGATGGCGGCGAGCCCCCACTTTCGCGTTGAGGCACACAAAGTGCGCCGAATTGCTCGCCCGCAGGCAACAAAACGGGCATGCATGCCCGTTTTGCTCAGCTTGGCGTAAAAGGGGGCGAAGCGCAGTGAAGGGCTTTTCGACAAGCTGAGCGGCGCCTTTTTAAGACGCCGCTCATGAAGACAATAGCGTTGAGGCATTTTAAACGTCTGTTACCAAGCGGATGCCGATTCAGACAACGCCGAGAAGGCCGGCATCGTTTCTCCACCGGCAAAACAGGCTCTCGGGGCTGTTTTGCCTCCCCTCCCGCATTTTTTCTGATAAGAATACGGTGGCAAGCATCCTAAATCCGCCTTCATAGCGGTGTGCGCAGTTGCTAGATTTTGCTGACCGCGGCGGCGGCAGAAGGCCCGCTGCGGCCCCACCAATTTGTACATTTTTAATTTATATTTTGCGCCGCAAGCGTAGAACAAGCGCGGGCAACCGCCCGAGCCTTCTCACTGACCAAAAGCTTTTAATATGGGGTTTGTGCAACAAGGCGTGCTTAACGGCCCAATATCGCCAGATTCATCTTTATTTCCGCGCAGCCGCCCTTATTTCGCGCAGGCAACCGGCAATGTAATCAAAGCCCGCCTTCGCCGCGTTGTCGGGCGGGGCCGGGCGATATTCAAAAACAAGCGGCCCGTTATAGCCGACCGCGCACAACGCTCTGAGACAGGCCGAAAAGTTATAATGTCCCCCGTCGGGGGCCATGCGGTCCGCGTCCGAGATATCGACCTGCGCCAGGATATCGCGCTGCTCAAAAATACAGTCGCAGGTTTCAATCCCCTCGTTCCAAAGATGCATTGTGTCGAGGTGCAGCTTAAAGGCCGGTGAGTTAAACTGCCGGATATAATCCGCCGTCTCGGTCGGGTGCAGATACATGTCGGTCTCAAGATGGTCGTTGGCCTCGAGAATCACCGTAACGCCGCGCTGCTCGGCATAGGGCAGCAGCTCGTAAAAGCTCTTGGTGAACTGCTCGACATAAACCGCCCGCGAGGGGCTGTCGCTCGACCAGCCGCGGATGGCGCCCACCACCACAAGCGGATTCCCCAGCGCGGTCGAAAGATCGACATGCGCCTTCATGCGCGCGACGGCGTCGCGCCGGTTCTGTTCATCCCCCGCGCCCAGACAGAGCCGGTCGACGGTGTAGCCCCTGCCCGTCGCGATCGACGCCACCTTTAGCCCAAAGCGGTCAACGGCGCGGCGCACCGCTTTTACATCCACCTCCGAGGGGCGGTTCACCGTCAGCTGCACGGCGTCAAAGCCAATTTCAGCCGCCCGGGCAGCGGTTTCTTCAATGGGGCCCTGCAACGGCGCCGTCACCGAGGCAAAGCTGCCATCCGCAACAACAACACACATCTGCATCATAAAACTCCTTTTTAAACGGGGTGGCCTATGAGGCGCGCCCTTTTATCACGATCTAAAATGCTATTCCAGCATTTTTTGACGGCTGTCTGCCATCCAGATTAAAATACCGACCGGGGCGACAATGCCCCGGCCGGAAAACAGCGCGCTAGCGGTAAATCACATATCGGTTGCGTCCGGTGTTTTTGGCGGTATACAGCGCGATATCCGCCCTGTGGTACAAGCTGTCGAACGTATCCTGCATATCGATCGACAGAATTAAGCCCACCGACGCGTGCAGCGGCATGCTCCGATCTCTGCCCATCTGCGTGACCCCTTCAAGCAGCCGCTCCAATATCGCCGGAAGCGCTCCGTCGCCAGCAATATCGGTCAAGAGAAAAATGTATTCATCGCCGCCCAGCCGCCCGACAATGTCGCTGCCCCGCAGCGTCTTTTGCAGGATAGCCGCGACGCCGACCAGCACCTCGTCGCCCGCCTGATGGCCATAGGTGTCGTTGATCGATTTAAAATGATCGAGATCGAGAATACCCAGCGCCGGATAACGCCCCAGCTCCCAGCATTTTTCAAGCTGCAACACGGCCAGCTCAATAAACGCCGCACGGTTATAGAGCCCTGTCAGCGGGTCCTTTTGCACCTGTGCGCGCAGCTCGTACTGCGCCTTCTGGTACGAAACGAGCGCGTCGTCGCGCTTGCGGTCGCTGATCATGCCGCCGACAATGCGGTAGTTGACATAAAAATGCGCCATCAGCGAGATCGCATAGTGGCACAGACAGCTGAAAACAGCGCGCGACGCCACCTCAGGCAGTTTGGTCTTATAGGATATGACACAAAACAGCAAACCCGCCAGCAGTGTATAAAGCGCCATGCGTAAAAATTTGTCTATAAAAAAAATAGGCAGGATGACCAATAGCAGGTTAAAAATCGACGAAGTCTGATCATGCTGTGGAATGGCCATTATAATGCCAAAACCGTACAAAATCGTCATCAGCAGATACGCGCCGAGCGTGCTGTTCCTTTTCAAAAAAAGTAGGCGTTCATACGCCAAAGCCAACGCGGCCAACGACACGGCGGTCGCAAAATAAATCATGCGGTATATTTCAAGAAACGGCAGTATAAACGAAGCGGCCACAAAAAATGACATCATAACAATTGCCATTTTAAGAATGTGACTAATCGTCTCGCGATTGGTGGTTAAAATCGCCTTTTGGCAGATAATATACTCTGCATAAGGATGTCCATAGTATTGAAGCGGTTGCATACAATTCCCCCTGTTGCTGCAAGCGGAATACCATTCTGTAAAATAATGTTGAACTATTTATTATTATACTATACTATATTAATAAAAGCGAAAACAATTCTCAAACATAAATTGAAAAAGAAATGACAAAGCGCCTACAAACTTGAAAAAACCGGCGAATTTTAATATAATAAATAAAAACGAACGGAGCTGATGAAATGGTTATACACGCCTCTGCCGAGGACTATCTCGAGGTGATACTGATTTTAACCGAGCGACTCGGATTGGTGCGCTCCATCGATATTGTTAATGAACTGGGCTATTCAAAACCCAGTATCAGTGTCGCGATGAAAAAGCTGCGCGAAAACGGCTATATTGAAATGGATAACGAGGGCTATATCAGCCTTTTGACGCCCGGCATGGAGATTGCCCAGCGCATCTACCGCCGACACAAGTTGCTTAAAAGCTTTTTGATCGGACTTGGCGTCGATGAAGCCGTCGCCGCCGAGGATGCCTGCAAAATTGAACACTGCATCAGCGACGAAACCTTTGAAAAGCTGGCCGAGCATGTCGAGCGGGATACCGCGCCCTGACCGATGCGCGGCGCGGCAACAACCGCCCGGCTCTTAAAAGCAAAAGCCCCCGGTGAGGGGGGCTTTTGTGTTATTGCAGCCGCGCGCCTTTTGCAGACGGCGGACATTACGGCTGTTAAGGTCTATTTATCTTGTGTCTGCCGGTCGCCGACCACACGGTTAATCTGGGTGGCCGCATATTGCTGCATGGCGTCAAAGGTGCCTTGGACAAGGCTTTCGAGCACCTGCCGCGTAATAAAGGGCTTTAACAGCGCCGGCACCATGCCGTAAAGGGCGTTAACCACCCATTCAAACTTTTCTCCGCCCGACTTGGCCGTGTCCTCATAAACACGCTCCGCCTCATCAATCAGTTTGGCGACGTAGCAGCCGATCTTGGTATTGGTCTGATAATAGATTGAAGCCGCGCCCAACGTAAACAGTGCCAGCCACTTCATCAGCTCGATAGCAGCGTCTATGGTCATATTGATCGCCTCCTCGTGAGCCATAATATGCCCTTTCATCCGCAACGTTCCAAACGCGGGCCGCTAAGCGGTAAATATTATTTGCACCATTTGCGGTCTATGCTTCACCGATTCTATCTGGAGGTTTTCGTCATGAAGGTATCCACCAAGGGCCGATACGCGCTCCGCGTCATGATAGACCTTGCCGCCCACCCCGAGGGGGCCGTGATCTCTCTGCGCGATATCGCCGAGCGGCAAGGCATTACGCTAAAATATCTTGAGCAGATCATCCCGCTGCTCGCACGCTCGGGACTGCTTAAAAGCGTGCGCGGCAGCAACGGCGGCTACCGCCTGACCCGCCCCGCGGCCGCCTATACCGCCGGGGAAATTCTGCGCGCCGTAGAAGGCCTCCTTGTGCCGGTCGCCTGCCTTGAGAACGAGCCGAATCTCTGCCCCCGCTGCGGCGACTGTAAAACCCTGCCCTTCTGGCAGGGGCTTTCAAAGGTCATCGACGGCTATGTCGACGGCGTCACGCTTGAAGACCTGCTGCACGGCACGCCCTTTTAAGTCTTTGCGCCATAACGGGCGCGTGCATCAATAGTAAACGCTGAACCTGCGGCATGCATTGCCGCAGGTTTTTTATGTCCGGGGCTTTATAGCCAACAACTTAGAAAATGGGATTGTCTAGGCGGTCTGCAAACAAATCGGCTTATCACTTTAATTGATAACAGCATCTTACTTGTATGCGGTTGCGCTTAAGGATGTCTCCGTATTTGAATAATAAGCTCAACCGCGATATTTTTCGTCTGACCGCGTTGTCGTCCTTTAGGACACGCGCCAGCCCGCCTGCGTCCTTTGCCTTGCGTGGCACAAAATATCCCCGCCACTCCTGTCACTTACTTTTGTTTGGCTATAAAATCTGCATCCTATCGATATTGGGGCCCCGCACCGCCCCCATAAAACGCCGCCGCAGTCCGTCGCAAGCGGCACGGCCTATGCGCCTGCCGTATTTTTTCTTGACAAGCAATCCGGGGTATACTATAATAACTAAGAAAATTTGAGAATGAGTTTCAAATCGGCGGTAATATAAAAATGAGACATCAGAGAAACATCAAAATTCGGATTATTACGGCGCTGGCGCTTTGTGCGTTGGCGCTGGTCGTTGCACTATCGCTCGCCGCGGTGGTTGTTCACGCCGGTCACCACTGCCCGGGCGTCCAATGCGCCGCCTGCCTGCATATCAGTCAGGCGACGGCAACGCTGCGCGCCCTCGTGGCGACGGGTATTTTTATGCTTTTGGACGCGCTATGCAGCGTCCGCCCCTGCATTTTCTCCGTCAGCTGCGGCAGCGTGTTATGGGCACAGCGCACGCCGGTGGCGCTGCGCACCCGCATGGACAATTGAACCGCCCTCTTGCCCGCACGCCCGGCAAAGCCGCGCGTTATAAAAACACACTTTTGACATTACCCTTAGGAGAAAGATATGAAAAAGCTTTTTTTACTGATATTGGCCGCCGCCGTTGCGGTTTTTCCGCTTTCGGGCTGCAAGGGCAGCGCCGCGTCTTCGACAGTGGCAGCGCCGGAACAAAACCGGTTGAAAATTGTCACGACCATTTTTCCGCAGTATGACTTTGCGCGCGAGATCACAGGCGGCAAGGCTGACATCACCATGCTGCTGCCCCCGGGCGCTGAAAGCCACACCTATGAACCCGCCCCTCAGGACATCATCGCCATACAAAACTGCGATCTTTTCATCTATGTCGGCGGCGAGAGCGACGTGTGGATCGATGACATCCTCGACTCGATGGGCGACAAGGCCCCCGAGACCTTAAAGCTGATGGACTGCGTCACCGTCGTTGAAGAGGAGCTCGTCGAGGGTATGGAAAGCGACCATGATCACGACGAGGACCATGACGAAGACGAAGATCACGACGAAAACCACCCGGATGAAGACGACCACACGGACGAAGACCATGAGACCGAATACGACGAGCACGTCTGGACCGCCCCCGCAAACGCCGTTAAGATCGTGCGCAGCATGACCGAGACGATCTCGGGGCTGGACAGCGCTAACGCCGCAGCCTATGCCCAAAACGCCGATGCCTATCTGCAAAAGCTCACGGCGCTGGACAGCGATTTTGCCGAGGTGGTCAAGACCGCTGCGCGCGATACGATTATCGTGGGCGACCGCTTTCCGTTTCGTTATCTGGCCGACGCGTACGGCCTGCGCTACTACGCCGCTTTCTCAGGTTGCAGCAGCGAGACCGAGGCCAGCGCCGCGACCGTCGCCTTCCTGACCGATAAGGTCAAGGCCGAAAAGATTCCCGCTGTTTTGTATATCGAGTTTTCAAACCACAAGATTGCCGACTCGATCGCTGAGGCTACCGGCGCCAAAACGCTGTTACTGCATTCCGGTCACAACGTCACAAAAGAAGAGATACAGTCGGCCGGCTATTTAAGCCTGATGCGCCAAAATCTTGAGACGCTCCGGCAGGCGCTTAATTAAACCGCCGCCAACCGCTTGTCCGCTTTTATGGCGGCTCGACAAAATTCTCCATAAAACTAAAGCACCCCGCGATATAGTAATGTCAGTATTGACGTATATCAGGGGTGCTTATTTTTGAAGATTCAGCTTAAAAACCGCCTGCTTTGCGGGCTGTTGACCGCCGTGTTGATCCTGTTGCCGCTGCCTGACTGCGGCGAAAAGCAGCAGGATGATTCGTCGCGCGTGCGCCTTACCACCGAGGTATCCGCATCCGCCGCAGGGGCTGCGTCCAACAAAATATCGGCGCCTGCCGAGGGGGCCGCACCCGCCAAGGAGTCCGTATCCGATAAGAAATCAGCGTCTGCATCCGATATAATAACCTCGCCCGCGTCGTCAACCGTCGAGGTATCCGCATCCGCCGCAGGGGCTGTGCCCGACAAGGACACTGTATCCGCCGAGGGAGCCGCACCCTTCAAGGCGTCCGCATGCGATAAAATATCCGCGCCGGTCAACGCAGAGCAAAACGACGCATCGTCGCAGCCAAGCGCCGCCGTCAGTGCGCCGCCCCACACACAGCAGGTGACGGTTTATGTGACCAATACCGGCAGCAAATACCACCCCAGCGGCTGCCAATATCTCGCTAAAAGCTGCATCTCCATTGACTTAACGAGCGCCTAGCAGCGCTATGGCCCCTGCTCAAAATGCAGCCCGCCCACATAATTTGATATTATCACCCCCCACCCTTCCCGGTCCATTGTTGAATAAGAGCGCCGTTGCTTTCGCAACGGCGCTCTTCTTTGATACGTCAAATGCCCCGCTCACATTTGCCATTCGATCATACTATCCCACATACCTCTGCCGCACGCCGCGCTGCAACACGGGCCGAAAGCGCAGTCCATGGCAGCACCGTTTTATTGCGTTTTTAATTCGCGTCGAGGACCTCGCCGCTTGTCGTACGGTTCCGATAGCCTGAGGCCGAATTCCCACGGTTTACGTCCCCTCATCTTGGCGGCCGCCGGTACACCGATTTCAAAAACAATATCAGCCAAGCCGTTATAAAGCAGACCACAAAGCTTGCGGCAAAATACATCGGCAGGTGCAGCATCAACGGCGGATAACTCAAATCGTACCCCTCTGCGTTGAGCAGCCTCGGCAGCAGCACCCCGCCGATCGTCACGCCCACACTGACCCCAAAGGCCTGATGCAGCGCTTTGCTCAGCATAATAGCACCCCTCCTCTACAAACGGCCACGCCGACGGGGGTCATGCCTGCTCCGAGAGCTGTTGCGCGAATTTGTGGGCCGCGTCGGTCGCCGCAATGCCGCCCATCGCCGTCTCACGCAGCTGCATCGGCAGCTGGCGGCCGACGCGGTACATCGCCTCGACCACCTCGTCGGGCGGGATGATGCTGCGCATGCCCGCCAGCGCAAGATCAGCCGACAGCAGCGCGTTGACGGTCTGAGAGGCGTTGCGCTGCGCGCAGGGCACCTGAACCAGCCCCGCCACCGGGTCGCACACCAGCCCCATCGAATTCATCAGCGTCAAGCAAACCGCGTCGAGCGCCTGACGGGGGCTGCCGCCCGCCAGCTCGACCGCCGCAGCACCGGCCATCGCCGCCGCAACGCCGCACTCGGCCTGACAGCCGCCCTCGGCCCCCGAGACGGTGGCGTTCTTCATGATGATCGCCCCTACCCCCGCGGCGGTGAGCAGCCCGCAAAGCGTCTGATGCTGCGAGAGCGAGAGCGCTTCTTTGAGCGTAATCAGCACCGCGGGCACAATGCCGCAAGCCCCCGCCGTCGGGGCCGCGCAGATTTTGCCCATCGCGGCATTGACCTCGCTGCACGAGAGCGCGTAGGCCATCGCCTTGTTGATCAACCCGCCGCACAGACCGCCGTTTTGTTCGGCGTAACGGTTTTGAGGCGCGCTGATGCCCGAGATCAGCCCCAGCGCCGTCGGCATCGGCGTCTCAAGCGTGCGCCGGGCCGAAGCCTCCATCACGTCATAGCGCTGCTGCATAAGCGCGAAGATATCCTCCTCGGTCTTATCGAGCAGCTTTTTTTCATTTTCCAGAATAATCCGCCAAAGCGGCGCTTTATTTTGCTCGGCCAGTGTCAGCAGCCCCTCAAAATTGCCGTACATCAAAACGCCTCCCCTTCACCGAGGTTGATGGCCCGCACGCTGAGCACGTTGTTCACGCCGCGCAGCCGCGCCACCACCGCGTCGTCAATCGGCCCGTCGATCTCAATGATACAAAACGCTGTCTCGCCGCGGGCGACACGGCTGACCTTCATCGTGCCGATATTCATGCCGACCTCGGCCAACACGCGGGAAACGTCGCTGATCACACCGCGCCGATCGTTCTGGCTGATGACCAGCGTGCTCGACTGCGCCGAAATATCGGTGAGAAAGCCGTTAATCGCACAGATGAGAATCTGGCCCCCACCAATCGATGAGCCAATGATCTCCTGTTTGCCGCCTCCTCGCATTGAGAAGGTCATCCGCACCGAGTTCTCATGCACGTTTTGCAGCTCGACGGGGTAAAAATCCCACCCAAGCCCGGCCTGTTCGGCCAGCGCGAAGGCGTCGGCAATCCGTTCGTCGTCCTCGGCAAGGCCCAGTGCCCCCGCCACCAGCGCGCGATCGGTGCCGTGCCCCTTGTAGGTCTGCGCAAAAGAGCCGTGCAGCCCGAACGACACATGATCAAACGGCTCCGCCACAATCAGCCGCGCAATGCGCGCCAGTCGCGCCGCGCCCGCCGTGTGCGAGCTCGAAGGCCCGATCATGATCGGGCCCACCGCTTTAAATACACTGATATCCATTCAAAGCCCCCCATTCTACAGGGCATACCGGCAGCCCTCTTACCAGTATGCCCCAAAATTACAGCAGCATGACCATCAGCACCGGCGTCAGATACGCCTCAAGCAGAGCCGCCACGGCCAGCAGCGGTACAACGACCAGTACCGAGAGCCGCGCCATCTCAGAAAGCAGTGCCAAAAACGACATGTCGCGCCGCCGGTAGAGAATGCGCGCGCTGATGTCGACGCAGAGCGTACAGCCCATCGCCGCGCCAAGCAGCAGCGCCGGTATCTCAAACACGCCGTGCGGCGCAACCGACACGGCCAGCTCATAGAGTCCGCCCTGCCCCGAGGCGGTCATCATCGCCGAGAGCATGCCCATAATCGACGCGTTGAGCCCCAGCGCCGCGAGCGGAACAAAAAGGAACGGCACCACGCCGGCCACAACCGACATGCCGGTCGCGACAAAATTATTAAAGAACAGCCCCGAGGCGCTCAAATGGCCACTTTCGTCGACAAGCGCTTTGCTGTCGATCATCGCCGCAAGCTGCGCCATCTGGCGCGCCATGCTGGCGGGATCCTCGCGGTACTGCGCCGCGAGGATAAAATGCGTCACGACGGCAACGGCCAGAAATAAGGCCAGCAGCAGCAAAACCATCCGCAGCAGACGTTTTAAAAACAGCCAAACCTTTTGATATTCATAAACAATAGCGGTCATTTTATCCCCCATAATCCCATATTTCTCAGCCTCATTTTAGCATAACGGCCCGGTGCGCACAAGCGGCCTGAAGTTTCTTTCGTTCACCTTGGCGGATTTTAATTTCCAACATCCCCCAACATCACACCGATTTGGCGCTACAGAATTAGACATTATTCTAGATTTTAAAAATTTGGTAATATTTTGTTGAAAAATAGATTTTTGAATGATAATATTGTAATAATGCTTGATAAATCTGTTTGAAGTCCGCCGACTAAAACGGCATCCACAACGGATGGAGGTGACAATCATGGCGCTTAGAAAAGACGTCATCACCCGAATGATGAACCAATATCGCGCACAGCTGCCCGCACAGGAGCCCTTTAGCGAGCGGCGGAAAATGATGCTCGATTATATCGCGCTCTATTACGACAACACCAACGCCCCCGAAGCGTTAATCGCGCGGCTGCGCCATATTGAACAGCGACGCTCCGCCGCGCACAGCCTGCTGGCCGCACTGGCGGGCGGTGCGGTAAGCTGTACCGTCATGTTGCTGTGCAGCGGGCATTTTAACCCGTGCCGTCTGCTATTGAGCGCCGCGGTCTATCTGCTGCTCACCGCCGCGCTGGCCTATGCCGTCTACAGCGCCATGCTGCTGGGCATTCGCTGCTTTGCCGAGGCCGACCCCTATTTCACCGACGAATATGAAGGCAAACGCATCCGCGAGATATTGGCCGAAGCCGTCGATGAAATTGCCCAGATGCGCCTGCGGCTTTAATACCCCCATACCGGACCGAGACTTGCCTCATCCTGACTTGCCTCTATCGGCTCGATTCGCCGTTTTTTTTAGTTAACAAGATGCCTCCCTACAATTTGCAGACAGGCGGCCAAAAGCGTTATGCCCGCTTTTCGCCGTCTGTCTACGTTTGTTGGCGCAAATCTTTGATACCGCGCGAACCATTGAAATGACGCGCTGCGCTTTAGAACAAAATGCCGCGCCTTCTTTTATCGTCTGTTTGCGTTGTTGGCATAAGCATAGATCTTAAAATGCAAAAACGGCGCATCGCGCTTTGGCGTAGCACACACCATCAAAAATCGGGACAGGCCTTCAACCGCCTGTCCCGACTTTTAATCCTTATTATAGGTCTTGAACGCCCTATGCAAAAGCAACTCAGCCCTTTTTCTTGAGCGCCTCGCTCACCGCGACGGCGCAGGCGACGGTCGCGCCCACCATGGGGTTGTTGCCCATGCCGATCAGTCCCATCATCTCGACGTGCGCGGGCACCGATGAGGACCCCGCAAACTGCGCGTCGCCGTGCATGCGGCCCATCGAATCGGTCAGGCCGTAAGAGGCCGGGCCCGCCGCCACGTTGTCGGGGTGCAGCGTTCTGCCGGTGCCGCCGCCCGAGGCGACCGAGAAATAGCGCACATTGTTTGAAAGCGTCCACTTCTTATACGTACCGGCGACCAGATGCTGAAAGCGGGTCGGGTTGGTCGAGTTGCCGGTAATCGAAACGTCGACATGCTCAAGCTTCATAATTGCGACGCCCTCAAGCACCTCGTTGGCGCCGTAGCAGCGCACCGCCGCGCGCTCGCCCTGAGAGAAGGCGCGCTCCGAGACGATCGAGACCTCGTTCTTGGTAAAATCATACTCGGTCTGCACATAGGTAAAGCCGTTGATACGCGCAATAATATAGGCCGAGTCCTTGCCAAGGCCGTTGAGAATCACTTTTAACGGCGTCTGGCGCGCCTTGTTGGCCGTTTTGGCAATGCCAATGGCGCCTTCGGCCGCCGCGAACGACTCATGCCCCGCCAGAAAGCAGAAGCACTTGGTCTCTTCGCGCAGCAGCATTGCGCCCAAGTCGCCGTGACCCTGTCCAACGCCGCGCTCCTCGGCGACCGAGCCGGGCACCGTAAAGGCCTGTAGGCCGTTTCCGATCAGGCCGGCGGCTTCAACAGCGCTTGCAGCGCCCTTTTTCAGTGCGATCGCCACGCCGAGCGTGTAGGCCCACACCGCGTTCTCAAACGCAATGGGCTGTACGCCCTTGACGATAAAATCGACATTGATGCCGTTTTCGAGGCACAGCTCATTGGCTTCCTCAAGGCTTTCAAAGCCGTTTTCAGCCAGACACGCATTGATTTTGCCGATGCGGCGATCCATTCCCTCAAATTTAACCATGTTGCAGCACCCCCTTAGAGTTCTCTAGGGTCGATGTAGGAGGCCGCGCCTTCATACCGACCGTAGGTGCCTATGTTCTTTTCATAGGCCGTCTTTGCGTCCACACCGTGGCGGATGTCCTCAAGCATTTTGCCCACCCGGACAAACTTATAGCCGATGACCTCGCGATTTTCGTCAAGCGCCATCTCAAGAATGTACCCCTCGACCATTTCGAGATAGCGCACGCCCTTGGCGCCGGTCGAAAAAATGGTCGCGGTCTGGCTGCGCAAGCCCTTGCCGAGGTCCTCAAGCGACGCGCCGATCGGCAGTCCGCCCTCGGAAAACGCGGTTTGGGTGCGGCCGTAAACAAGCTGCTTGAAGATCTCGCGCATCGCCACATTGATGGCGTCGCAGACCAGGTCGGTGTTGAGCGCCTCAAGAATGGTTTTGCCGGGCAGAATCTCGCCCGCCATCGCCGCGGAATGGGTCATGCCGGAGCAGCCGATCGTTTCAACCAACGCTTCTTCAATAATGCCGTCCTTGACATTAAGCGTCAGCTTACAGGTGCCCTGTTGGGGCGCACACCAGCCCACACCGTGCGAGAGGCCCGAAATATCGGTGATCTCCTTAGCTCTGACCCAGCGGCCCTCCTCAGGAATCGGCGCGGGGCCATGACAGTGCAGGCAGCGCACCTGCTGCATCTGTTCAACTTCGTGCGAATACTGCAATTGATATTCCTCCTTATCGTTACCGTTTGGCAGCGACTATTTTCATGGATAATTATAGCACAGACCGGCCGCCGCCGCAATGAATTGCGTACCCGCCGCGCCGTAACCGACCATTTTCTTCTGATCTCCCCGCAGTGCCGCCAACGGAGAATATGCCCTTAAATCCGCATGATATAGCGCTTTATGGGCGATTTCCCCGCGTTTAATCAGGCACTAAAATTCGTTGATTTAGCTAAAAAACCACTCTTCAATTTTACGAAAAACGTTTTTACGTCATTCTTCGCAATGCCTGTTCTTATAAAATTCAGAGGCGATATGCGCTTTAAAAGCCTCTGATTTCTGCGTGTTTGGACAAAAAAGACTGCCAAAGCACATTTTGGCAGAAACTATTTTTACGTAGGTACAGACAGTTCAATCAAAGTGGTCTTGTCCGGTGCCGCCGCCTGCTTTTTAACCAAAGCCACCGCGATATTTTCGACATCCTTTGGGGCCTGCGGCACAATGGTTGCATTGACAACGTTTTATTTGGGTGCTATGATTTTAAAGACACTTCCCGTATGAAAGGACACATCACTGCTATGGATATCGATGCATCGTTCCAAGAAGAACAAGATCAAAAATATCTTGTCATGACCCAAACGCCCATTCCGCGGCTGATCGGGCGGCTGGCGATACCGACCATCTGCGCCATGCTCATTACGTCGATCTACAACATGGCCGACACCTATTTTGTCAGCCAAATCGGCACGAGCGCGTCGGCCGCGGTCGGGGTTACTTTTTCGCTGATGGCTATTATTCAGGCCGTGGGCTTCACGTTTGGCATCGGCTCGTCGGTTCAGGTGTCGCGCCTGCTCGGAGAAAAGCGCCGGCAAGAGGCGTCGGAATCGACCGCGACGGCGTTTGTGACGGCGCTGGTTTTCGGTGCGCTGCTCGCGGTTGTGGGGCTGGTGTTTATTGACGATCTCGTCCGGCTGCTGGGGGCGACCGAAAGCATCGCGCCCTACGCCCGCGACTATGCGCGCTATATCCTCATCGGCTCGCCCTATATGGCGGCAAACTTTGTGCTTAACACCTCGCTGCGCGGACAGGGCAGCGCCTTCTACAGCATGATCGGCATCATGTCGGGCGGCATTCTCAACATATTCTTAGACCCACTGATGATTTTTGGCATGGGCATGGGCATCAGCGGCGCCGCGCTGGCCACCATTATCAGCCAGTTTGTCAGCTTTCTCATTCTGCTCTATTTTAATCTCGGCGGCCGCGGCGCGCTGCCGCTTAAGTTGCGCAACTTCCGCCTGTCGCCCAAGCTGTTTACAGAAATTATCGCCGGCGGCACACCGTCGCTGTTCCGTCAAGGCTTAGCCAGTACCGCCATGGTGTTCATGATCCGCGCCTGCATGCCGTTTGGCGATCCGGCTATCGCGGCCATCAGCATCGTGACCCGCCTGATGATGTTTGTCATCTCGGCCATGATTGGCTTCGGACAGGGGTTTCAGCCGGTGTGCGGCTTTAACTACGGTGCTAAACGGTATGACCGCGTCAAGGAATCGTTTTGGTTCTGCGTCAAGGTCTCGCTGCTCCTTCTCACCAGCGCGGGCGTGGTCATGTTCCTGCTGGCCCCGCAGGCCATCGCCGCCTTTCGGCGCGACGACCTCGAGGTTATTGCCATCGGAACAATTGCGCTGCGGCTGCAATGCATGATGCTGCCCACGCAAAGCTTTTTTACCATGTGCAACATGTATCTGCAATGCACCGGGCAAAGCGGCCCCGCCACCTTGATGGCCAGCGCGCGGCAGGGCATCTTCTTTTTACCGGGCACGCTGATTTTGCCCCCGCTGTTCGGTCTGCTGGGGGTGCAGCTTGTGCAGCCGGTGGCGGATATTTTTTGCTTTATTCTGGCGGTTTATCTAAGCCGCAAATTCCTGCGCGACCTAAACCATAAGCTTGCCGACCAGCTCAGAACGGAGGGACAGGCATGAACCGCGCCGTACCAGCCAACAAGTTTATCTCGATGATCTATCGCTATACCCGCCGCTATTTTGCGCGCGAGCTGCAGGCCTCTCAGCTTGACGCCGGGCAGCTGCCGTTTTTGCTGCAGCTTTATCGTGCGCCCGGCGTCACGCAGGAGCAGCTCTCCTGCGCGCTGGGCATGGACAAGGGCACCACGGCGCGCAGCGTCGCGCAGCTCGAGGATTGCGGCCTGGCCTACCGCACGCCGGATGTGCACGACCGCCGTGTCAACCACGTTTTTCCCACTCCCGACGCCCTCGCGCGGGAGGAAGCGCTTTTTGCGATCGTTGACCGGCTGCACGAGCTGCTGTTCGAGGGCTTTTCACCCGAGGAACGCGCACAGGCGCTGTCACTGATCATCCGCATGAAAGACAATATCGAGAAAGAATTTTTGGAATGACCACCGTCATCCAATCTGACATTTTAGGAGGAAACAACCATGAAAAACATCGGATTTATCGGCATAGGCGTCATGGGTGCATCGATGGCGCGCAACCTGAGCAAGCGTGGCTTTAACGTAGCGATCTATAGCCGCACTAAAGAAAAGGCCGAGGCGTTGATCGCCGAGGGGCTTACCTGGTGCGGCAGCGTAGCCGAGTGCGCCGCCGACCGCGACGCGGTTATCACCATCGTCGGCTACCCCAAGGACGTTGAGGAGGTCTATTTGAGCGAGGCGGGCGTTATCGCGAACGCAAAGCCGGGCGCTTATCTCATCGATATGACCACGACCAGCCCGCAGCTCTCAAAGCGCATCTACGAAGCGGCCGGTGCCCGCGGCCTTTTTGCGCTCGACGCGCCCGTCTCGGGCGGTGACGGCGGCGCCAAAGACGGCACGCTCTCGATTATGGTCGGCGGCGACCGACCGGCGTTCGACGCCTGCCTGCCGCTGTTTGAAGCGATGGGAACGAATATCTTCTACCAAGGCCCTGCCGGGAGCGGCCAGCACGTCAAAATGGCCAACCAGATCGCCATTGCGGGCACCGTGTCGGGCGTGTGTGAGGCGGTGGCCTACGCCCGCGCCGCAGGGTTGGATCTTAACGCCGCGCTGGCGGCGATCGGCTGCGGCTCGGCTGCGAGTTCTCAACTGCAAAAGGTCGCCCCCAAAATGGTCTCAGGCGACTTTGCGCCCGGCTTTTACATCAAGCATTTTATCAAGGATATGACCATCGCGCAGCAGGAGGCCGAAGCCGCCGGGCTGTCGCTCGAGGTTCTGCGGCAGGTACGCCAGATGTACAAGGCGCTGGAGGATGAGGGCAAGGGAGACAACGGCACACAGGGGCTTATTGAGTATTATGAAAAATAGCCGCTGAAGACGCGAAGTCAAAACCTCCGGCTAAGCCGGAGGCTTGAATAAGCCCTAGAAAGCATGATACGGACAATACCCCTAAAGGGACCCCGAAAGGTCTGCCATCCGCATTGCTTTTTCGGGCCACCCCTTAAGGGGTATTTTCTATGCCTTGGTATTCTTGCTACCCGTAAACGGGGTCGGTGTACTCTTTTAAGCTCATTTGATCTTCGATAGATTTACCTGACGCCTATACTTCGGTGCAATACCACATGGTATTTACATCTTCACTTTGTATGTTCTAAACTATTTATGTCTTTCATGCAAAGGCCTTCCCGTTTTTGTTTGTTAGGTTGACAGACCTTAACTTTCAATATATCGGGGAGTTTCTTCTGGCCACACCTATAAGGTCTTTCTCCACCGACAGAGCCGGTGGTTCTTAAGCAATCTAAACGGGGTTTACGCTGCGGCGTAAACCCCGTTTAGACTGTCAAAAAAGGTATGCTAAACTTTAATCAAGACACGCGATTGACGCAACAAGCATTCAACAATCCGTTGCGGGCAGTGCCGGCTCTAAACCCAGCGCCACGCGCAGCGCATTGAGTGTTCTTTGCGGCGTACTGTCCGACACGACGGTCAGCAGCATCCCGCGGTCTTGATAAAACGCCGTCACCGGCGCGGTGTCACGGTGATAGACCTTTAGGCGGTCGGCGATGGTCTGGGGCGCGTCGTCCGCCCGCGCGACAACCGGCCCGCCGCAAACATCACAGACGCCCGCCACCTTAGGCGGCATTCCGTCGAGGTTATACCCCGCGCCGCACTGCGCGCAGACGCGGCGCGACGCCATACGGGCGATGACAATGTCATCCGCCACCGTGAGCAGCACAGCCGTGTCGACCGTGACGCCGATGGCCTCCAGTCCCTGAGCCTGCGCAACCGTTCGGGGCACGCCGTCTAAGATATAGCCCGTGCCGCAGTCGGGCTGGGCCAAGCGCTCCTTGACGATCTGTAAAATGAGATCATCGGGCAGCAGCTGACCCGCCCGCATCAACCGGTCAACCGCTTCGGCGGTACCGCCACCCCTTTTGACGGCGGCCCGCAGCATCTCGCCGGTTGAGATATGCGGAATGTTAAATATGGCGGCGACACCCTTGGCAAGCGTGCCCTTTCCCGCGCCGGGGGGCCCGAGCAAAACCATTTTCATGATAAAGGACATCTCCTTTCAAGAAAAAACCTGTTTTAGCGCGGCGGGGCGCTGCCCCGACCGGTCTTATAGATCAAACGGCTTACAATACCATTTTAAACCAAAATAGACTGTTTCGCAAGTCCTAGCGGCGCTGCGAAACGGCGCGGGCACAAATTTTTGGGCGAATTATTGCGCGTCAATTCTCTCGGCCAGCTCGTTGAGATAAACCCACCGCTCGGTTTTAGCCTCAAGCGCCGCCTTGAGCATATCGAGCTGCGCCGTCAGCTCCTGTAGGCGAACATAGTCGCTGGCGGCCTGCGAAAGCGCGTGGGTACAGTCTGCAATCTGCGCCTCAAGCGCCGCGATATCGTCGTCGATCGTCTCAAACTCCTGCTGCTCTTTAAACGAGAACTTTAGCTTGCGCGGTTTTTGCGGCGCTTCTCTCGGCGCAGCCGCCTCCTTCTTGGGCTCGGACTGCTGCGCGGGCGGGCGCTTTTCGGCGTAGTCGCTGTAGTTGCCGGTGTAGCAGGCGATTTTACCGTCGCCGCCCACCTCAAAGATCGATTCGGCCATCTTGTCAAGAAAATAGCGGTCGTGCGAGACGGCGATGACCGCGCCGGGGAAGGACTCGAGATAATCCTCTAAAATGGCCAGCGTTTCGATATCGAGATCGTTGGTCGGCTCGTCGAGCAGTAATATATTCGGCGCGGCGATGAGGATGCTCAGGAGATACAACCGCCTGCGCTCGCCGCCGCTGAGCTTGCCGATCGGGGCGTATTGCAGGTCGGCGCCAAACAGAAAGCGTTCAAGCATCTGCGAGGCTGAAAAAGTGCCCTCGTCGGTCTTAACCTCGCCCGCAATGTCGCTGATAAAGTCGTAAACCCGCTGGGCGGGGTTCATCTCGCGCCCCTCCTGCGTAAAATAGCCGATCCGCACCGTCGAACCGGTGTCGACGCTGCCGCTGTCGGGCGTGATACGCCCCGCGATGAGATTGAGCAGCGTCGATTTGCCCGCGCCGTTTTGCCCGACAATGCCGATGCGGTCGTTTCTCTGGACGCTATAGGAGAAATTTTCAATGACGATTTGCCCGTCAAAGCCCTTGGAAACCGCCTCAAGCGCGATGAGCTTTTTGCCTAGACGGCTGGAGGCGGTCGAGAGCTGCACCGCGTCGTCGGCGACGGGGGCCGACTGGCCTTTTAACGCGTCGTACCGCTCGATGCGGTCGCGGCTTTTGGTGCCGCGCGCGCGTGGGCCGCGCATAATCCACTGGTATTCCCGGCGCAGAATCGCTTGCCGCTTGCGCTCGCCGGCCTGCGCCATCTCGGCCCGCTGCGCCTTTAGCTCGAGGAATTTGGAATAGTTGGCCTCGTAGGTGTAGAGATTGCCGTGCGAGACCTCGACGATGCGGGTGGCGACCCGCTCGAGAAAATAGCGGTCGTGCGTCACCATGATCAGCCCGCCGGTAAAGCGGCTCAGCCGCTGCTCAAGCCAGACGACCATGTCGCTGTCAAGGTGGTTGGTCGGCTCGTCTAAAATTAGCACCTCAGCCGGGCAGAGCAGCGTGGCGGCCAGTGCCGCGCGCTTGCGTTGTCCGCCTGAAAGAACGCCGATTTTAGCGTCAAAATCGGGGACGCCAAGCTTTGCCAGCATCGCCCTGATCTCGTAGTCGTCAATATCGCCAAACCGTGCCGCGACCATTTTCGACACCTGCTCAAAGACGGTGAGGTGATCTTCCATGGCCGGGTTCTGCGGCAGATAGGCGATTTTAAGGTTCGGGTTGACCGAAACAGCGCCGGAATCGGGCTGCTCGTCCCCCGCGATGATTTTTAGCAGCGTGCTTTTGCCGGTGCCGTTGATACCGACAATGCCGACGCGGTCGCGCTCGTTCAAATAAAGCGAGACGTCCTGCAAAAGCTGCTTGGTGGCATAATTTTTAGAAAGATGCTCGGCGGATAACAGCATGATTTCTCCTTGTCGCCCGACACCGGTTATGAATATAAGGCCGCATCGGGTTGTATCTGCAATTGTAATGCCTTTATTATAGTATAAATTCGGCCGCTTGTACGCTAAATCGGTTAAAAATCGGTTTTAAAATGAAAAGCTGCGCCGGATATCGCGGGGCACAAGAATGGAAAAGACGAAAAAATAAATGGCGCGCCAGCTATTGACTATTTGTGCGCACGATAATACACGTAATGTACGTACATGAAAGGAGGGGCGCAATGGCGCAAAAAAAACTTGGCCGTCCGCCGTCGGACGATTCCAAGAAGGACAGAATTTTTGTTAGGGTAGACCAAGCGACACAAGATAAGCTCGAGGAATGCGCGCAGTTGCTGGATACCACCCGCTCGGAAATTGTCCGCAAGGGAATCGACATGGTGCACGACAGCCTGAAAAAATAAGAAAAGCGGCGCATTGTCCAGCAACAACGCACGCCGCTTCTCCACCCCAACAACGCCCGAAGGCACATGCGGTGTAAATATTTTATCATACGCCGTTATTTCTTTCAAGCTGTTGGCTCTGTCTATAAAAGTTTATATTGACTTTTAATCCGTACAACAAGTATAATTTTAATACGGATAGAAAGTGAGGTGGCAAATTGAGTCCGAAAACAGGCAGACCCCATTCCGAAAACCCAAGGCAAATGCGTGTCGAAACAAAAATGACAGCGACAGAGCTTGAAAAGCTCGATTATTGCTGCACGGTTAGCGGAAAGAATCGTTCGGAAATTATAAGAGAAGGCATTGATACCATATATGCTACGCTTTATAATCAAGAACAAAAATAAGAGAAGCGGCGCAATGTCAATCAACAATGCACGCCGCTTCCCTACACACCAACAGCGCCCGAAAGCGATGCGGCGTAAATATCATATCATACGCCGCCGCTTCTTTCAAGCCGCTGTTGGCAACACATAATGAAAGAAGGATGTTTGATGCAGAGCATTTTAGAGGAATTCGCTTACGGCAACCTCGCGCTGCGCCCTCGGCTTTCTGAGCGCAGCCCCGAATACCGCGAGGCGGTGCGGGTGCTATCCGGCAACGCCGAAAAGCTTCGCGCCGGGCTTAGCACCGACCAAAGAAGTCTGTTTGAAAAATATGTCGAGATACAGGGCGAGGTCAGTCGGCTGACCGAGATCGGCACGCTGCTGCATGGCTACCGGCTGGGGTTGATCATGGCGTCGGAGGCATTTGTGGGGCTGGAAGATTTAATCGCCAATGTGACGCAGGATTAGCGTCGAAAACGGCCTTCAGTTTATAAGGGTGGAAAAACGCGAAAAAACATGATACAATAGCCGCGTTCGACGATAAATTTTAAAGCGGCCGCGCCGTTTGCGGCAGACGAAGATTCGATTTTATTATAAGGAGACCCTATGAGCATATTAAATGTCAGCCATGTCACCCACGGCTTTGGCGCGCGGCAGATTCTAAAGGACGCGTCGTTTCGGCTGCTCAAAGGCGAGCATATCGGGCTGGTGGGCGCCAACGGCGAGGGCAAAACGACCTTCCTCGATATTATCACCGGCAAGCGCATGCCCGACGAGGGCGAAATTTCGTGGTGCAACCACATCACAACCGGCTATCTCGACCAGTACAGCAGCCTTGAGCGGGGCAAGACGATCCGCGATATTCTGCGCACCGCCTTTGCGAACATGTACACGCTCGAGACCGAGATGCTTACACTCTACGACAAAATGGGGGACTGTTCCCCCGAAGAACTCGACGCGCTGATGGCCGACGTGGGCGAAATTCAGGAGATTTTAGACCACAGCGGCTTTTATACACTCGACACCCGCATTGAGGAATACGCCAACGGATTGGGGCTGGGCGAAATCGGCCTTGATCGCGACGTGTCGGAGCTCTCGGGCGGGCAGCGCGCCAAGATTCTGCTGACCAAGCTGCTGCTTGAGAACCCGATGATTCTGATTCTCGACGAGCCGACCAACTTTCTAGACGAGAACCACATTGCCTGGCTCAAGCGCTTTTTGCAGAATTACGAGAACGCGTTCATCCTCGTCTCGCACGACATTCCATTTTTAAACGACGTCGTCAATGTCATCTACCACGTTGAAAACGCGACGCTCACCCGCTTTAGCGGCAATTACGACCAGTTCATGACGCTCTACGAGGTCAAAAAGCGCCAGCTTGAGCAGGCCTATGAAAAGCAGCAGAAGGAGATTGCCCAACTTGAGGATTTTGTCGCCCGCAACAAGGCGCGGGTGGCGACCTCCAATATGGCTAAAAGCCGCCAGAAAAAATTGGACAAGATGGATATTATCGAGCTTAGTAAGGAGAAGCCCAAGCCCTCCTTCGCGTTTACCTCTGCCCGCACGCCCGGGCGCGAAGTCATTGTCGCGAAGGGTCTGGTGCTCGGCTATGACGAGCCGCTGACCCGCCCGGTCGATGTGCTCGTCGAGCGCAACCAGAAAATCGCCGTGCGCGGCGTCAATGGGCTGGGCAAATCGACGCTTTTAAAAACACTGCTCGGACTGATTCCCCCGCTCGAGGGAACGGTGGAACATGACCAGTTTGTCGAGGCCGGTTATTTTGAGCAGGAGGAAAGCCGCAGCGATCGCATTGCGCTTGAGGAGATCTGGCACGAGTTCCCGGGCATGACCAACGGCGAGGTGCGCGGGGCGCTGGCTAAATGCGGCCTGACCGCAGACCATATCACGACCCAGATGCGGGTGCTCTCGGGCGGTGAAAACGCAAAGGTGCGGCTGTGCCGGCTGATGCTGCGCCCGATGAACCTGCTGGTGCTCGACGAGCCGACCAACCATCTCGATGTTGAGGCGAAGGCGTCGCTTAAAGAAGCGATTCGGGCGTATAAGGGCACGGTGCTGCTGGTCAGCCACGAGCCGGAATTTTATAACGATGTGGTCTCGATTGTCTGGAACGTCGAGGATTGGACCACCAAGCTGGTTTGACGACTAAACGGCGCTCGACCTCAAAATTAAAGCGTGTGCGACCTGTTCTTTAGGCTGCTGCTCGCTGTCTGAAAGGGCCGCCATCCGCAAAATTCGCGGATGGCGGCCCTTAAACTGCCGGAAAAAGTTATACCTTTATCTGTATTCAAATAAAATCGTACCAGTTTTCATAATCCATCTTTTATGGCGGCAAAATAATATTAGAATCAGAATGGGGGAATTCCGGCAGGAAGGTTTCTGAGGTGCGCAGCCCCCCATTCCCTATACTTTCCATTCCGTTTTACTATATCAGACACGGCTACGGTTTGTAAATAACTGTAGCCGTTGTTTGCCTTATACCACAGCGCTTTGTCATCGTGCGTAAATTAAAGGTGCACCCGGCATTTTATCCGGGTCAGGGGGCATACCGGCGCAGCATTGTCTAAAAGCGGCGTCGCGCTTTTGATTAGGCGGGCTGTGGACCAAATGACAGTGGTTGCAGTGCGATTGGCCGCAGGATGCTAGATTATACGGACTTCGTTAACAGTGCGGTTATTTTGTCGCCAAATTTTGTATATATATGTGCGGTTTCGCACACCATATATGTGCACGACCGCACAGGCGCACAATCGGGGCAGATGCAGCTTGTACAAACTTCATTGGCGAATATTGTGCAGGATGTGGCGATGCTCCTGCAAAAAAAGTCGAAGACGATCGCTTTATAGGTTGGCATGATATTTGCTTAATATATAGACGACACCAAATCAGAGGGAGGAAGTTTTATGTATAAGGTAGACCTGAACAGCGATCTTGGCGAGAGCTTTGGCGCGTACACCATTGGCATGGACGCTGAAATTCTCAAATATGTCTCCTCGGCCAACGTGGCTTGCGGCTGGCATGCAGGCGATCCCGTCGTGATGGAACAGACGGTAGCCGACGCGGCAGCCGCCGGCGCCGCCGTAGGCGCACACCCCGGGTTCCCTGACCTGATGGGCTTTGGCCGCCGCAACATGGTGGTTACCCCCGCCGAGGCGAAGGCCTATGTCAAATATCAGCTCGGCGCGCTCATGGCGTTTACGAAGGCCAAGGGCGTTCCAATGCAGCACCTCAAGGCGCACGGCGCGCTTTATAACATGGCGGCGGTCGACGAGGCGCTGGCCGAGGCCATCTGTCAGGCTGTTTATGAGGTTGACTCCAGCATTATTCTACTCGGGCTGGCAAACAGCAAAATGATCTCAGCGGCCGAAAAGGTAGGCCTGCGCGCCGCTTCCGAAGTGTTTGCCGACCGCGCCTATAACGAGGACGGCACGCTCGTTTCAAGAAAGCTGCCCGGTTCGGTTATCCACGACAAGGAAGTTGCCATTGCCAGAACGGTGCAGATGGTGACGCAGGGCACCGTCGAGACGGTGACCGGCAAGGTGATTCAAATCAAGGCCGACTCGATCTGTGTGCACGGCGACAACCCCAGCGCGCTGGAATTTGTTAAAAATATCCGCGCGACGCTTGAGAAAAACGGCGTGACCATCTGCAATTTAACGCAGCTTTAAAAAGTGTTGCAGCGTCTGCGGTCGGGGTATTCACCAACCGGCTGCCGACAGGCGATACCCACATGCTAACCGAGAGCCGTGCCAAGGCGTTTGTCGCGGCGGCGGTCATCCCTGACCGTTGCACACTGCATTTGGCCAACGGCGCATAAGCCCGACTTGATGAACAGGAGGAAAAATTCATTATGAGCAACAAAGAAAATCTAAAAGCATCCTCTGCCGCCAAGCCCGATAAAAAGAGCACCGCCGTCCTGATAGGCGCCGCCTTTTTGATGGCGACCTCCGCAATCGGCCCCGGATTTTTGACCCAAACGACCATGTTTACCTCGCAGTATATGGCGTCGTTTGCGGCCGTCATTTTGTGCACGATTTTGTTGGATATTACCACGCAGGTCAACGTTTGGCGCGTTATCGGCGTCTCAGGCATGCGCGGGCAGGATGTCGCCAACAAGGTGCTGCCCGGACTGGGCTATTTCATCGCGTTTCTGGTCGCGCTGGGCGGCCTTGCCTTTAACATCGGCAACGTCGGCGGCGTTTCGCTGGGCTTAAACGCCATGCTTGGCATTCCGACCAAGGCGGGCTGCGTGATCGCCGGCGTGCTGGCTATCGCCATTTTCCTCTCTAAGGACGCCATGAACGGCGTGGACCGCGCAGCCAAGATAATGGGCGCCATCATTCTGGTCACCATTTTGTATGTGGCTATCAGCTCGCGCCCCCCCGTCGGTCAGGTAGCGGCTAAGATATTCGCGCCCGACGAGCCTCTCTTGCTGTTCTTCCCGATGATCACGCTGCTCGGCGGCTCCTGCGGCGGCTACATCACCTTCTCGGGCGCGCACCGACTGCTTGATGCGGGCATTTCGGGCAAGGAAAATCTCGGCCAGATTCAGCGCTCGGTGCTGACCGGCATCGGCGTTTCGGGATCGGTGCGTATTATGCTGTTCCTCGCGGTATTTGGTGTTTGCAGTGCGGGTGGCGCAGAGGCCATCGGCGCAATCGGCGCGGCTTCCAACCCCGCAGCCGAGGCATTCCGTCTGGCGGCGGGTGAGCTCGGTTACCGTCTGTTCGGCGTTGCGCTGTTTGCGGCGGGCATCACCTCGGTTATCGGCGCGGCGTTTACCTCCGTTTCGTTCCTCAAGACGCTCAACCCCTTTATCGCGAAATATGAGAAGTGGTTCATTGTGGGCTTTATCGCCGTTTCCACGCTGATCATGGCCGTTCTTGGCGGCGCTAAAACCCTGCTTGTGGCGGCCGGCTCGCTCAACGGACTGATTCTGCCGATCACGCTGGGCACGATTCTGCTTGCCTCGCGCAATAAGGCCATCGTCGGAGAGGATTATAAGCATCCGACCTTCTTGATCGTCATCGGTGTTCTGGTCGTCCTCGTAACCGGCTATGTTGGCATTCAGGCGGTGCCCAAGCTCCTGACCATCTTTGGCTAAAGCGACGCCGAGGGCGCGCCCCGGTTTTACGGCAGCATGGCTTACCGCTTAAACGGATAACGCCATCCTGCTGGGATGCGGTTGAACTTAAAGCGGCAAGCGGCCGGGCGATAAGTTCAACCGCTCTAACCCGGCGGCGCGCCCAATCAAATACAGCAATAAGGAGGGTTTTATCTGATGCAGGAAGTTCGTTTTTTAATGACCGGCGACACCTCGGTTCTGGTGGAGTTCGGCAACGAGATCAGCACCGAAATCAACGCGCGCATCCGCGCTTTTAATATCGCGCTTGAGAAAAAGGCCGTGCCCGGCATTGTCGAGACGGTACCGACCTACCGTTCGCTGACGGTGCACTACCGGCCCGAGGTTATCCGCTACGAAAAGCTGCGCGACACGCTCGAAGGGCTTTTGGGCAGTTTGGATGAGGTGGAGATTCCCCCGGCCTCGGTCGTGGAAATTCCGGTGCTTTACGGCGGCGAGATGGGGCCGGATCTCGGCTTTGTCGCCGAGCACAACCACAAAACGGTCGAAGAAGTGATCAAAATACACACCGAGGCGGAATATCTGATCTACATGCTCGGATTTACACCCGGATTTCCGTACATGGGCGGCATGAGCGCCGAGATCGCCACGCCGCGCCTGACCAGCCCCCGCGTTAAAATTCCGGGCGGCTCGGTGGGTATTGCAGGCAGCCAGACCGGCGTTTATCCGATAGACTCGCCCGGCGGCTGGCAGCTCATCGGCAGAACGCCATTGAAGCTCTACGACGCGCAGCGCGAGACGCCGATTCTGCTTCAGGCAGGGCAGTATGTTAAATACCGCCCGATTGATCAGGCCGAATTCGACGATATTGCCGCACGGGTTGCCGACGGCAGCTACGTTGTCAAAACATACAGCAGGGAGGGTTAACAATGGGCATGACGATTAGCAGCGGCGGCTTTCTGACCACCGTGCAGGATGCGGGCCGCACCGGCTACCAGCAGTTCGGCGTGCCCGTCTCGGGCGTGATGGACCCCCGTTCCTTTGCGCTGGCCAACATCCTTGTCGGCAACGACAAGGACGAGGCGGTGCTTGAGATGACGATGATGGGTCCCGTCGCCACCTTTGACGAGGCCAACATCATCGCGGTGACGGGCGGCAACCTCTCACCCGCCTTAAACGGCTCGCCGATGCCGATGTACCGCGCCGTGGCGGTCAAGCCGGGCGACCGGCTGACGTTTGGCATGCAGGTCTCGGGCTGCCGGGCTTATCTGGCGGTGGCGGGCGGTTTTGATCTTGCGCCGGTCATGGGCAGCCGTTCGACCTACTTAAAGGCTCAGATCGGCGGCGTTGAGGGCCGAAAGCTCGGCAAGGACGACCGTCTGGCCTTCCGCGCGCCCAAGACCGATCTGCCGAATCTTGCGCAGGGGCGCTTTGTCCCGCCTGAGGATTTTACGGCGGCGCACAAAACGCTGCGCGTGGTCATGGGCCCGCAGGACGACGCCTTCACCGAAAAGGGAATTAAAACCTTTTTAAATGCGACCTATTCGGTAACCAACCAGTTTGACCGCATGGGCTGCCGCCTAGAGGGCGAGGTCATCGAGCATATCAAGGGCGGCGACATCATCTCAGACGGCATCTCGATGGGCGCGGTGCAGGTGCCCAGCGCGGGCCAGCCGATCATCATGCTGGCCGACCGCCAGACCACCGGCGGCTATACGAAGATTGCCAACGTGATCACGGCGGATTTTCCGCTGATCGCCCAGTGCAAATTTGGCGACACCATCCGCTTTAAGGCGGTGACGGTGACCGAGGCGCAGGACATTTACCTCTCGAATTTGCGGCGGCTCGATGCGATACGCACCGATCTCGACCTCGTGCGTGAAGCGCCCGGCCCGTGGGAGTTCACCGTCAACGTCAACGGAAGTGATTACCGCTGCCGCGTGACGCAGCGCTGAAAACACAACAGAAAGGGAGACGGATATGGCACGTTATGACATTACGCCCTATATTAACATGAGCCCGGCCGAGGTGCGCCAAAAGATACGCGAGGGGGAGATCACCTTCCCGACCGCGGGCATGTGCGCGGGCTATGCGCAGGCGAATCTCGTGATTCTGCCCGCCGATTACGCCGCGGATTTTAAAGAATTCGCCGCCAGAAACCCCTTCCCCTGCCCGGTGCTTGAGATTATCGAGGGCACGCCCGAGACGCAGCTCATGGGTGCGGGCGGCAACATTGTCACCGATATCCCCGAGTATTTTATCTACCGCGACGGCGTGTTCTCAGAGCGGGTCAACGATGCCTCGGCCTTCTGGCAGGAGGGCTTTGTCGGCTTTTTGATCGGGTGCAGCTTCTCGTTTGAGGAGGCGCTGATCAAGGCGGGCATTGAGGTGCGGCATATCGCCACCGGCCGAAACGTGCCAATGTATAAAACCAATATCCAAACCGTTAAGGCCGGCCCGTTTGAGGGACCGATGGTGTGCAGCATGCGCCCCATGACGCCTGAAAACGCCAAAATCGCTTATGATATCACCAAGCAGTACCCGAATGTGCACGGCGCGCCGGTGCACATGGGCGACCCGGCCGAGGTCGGCGTCGCGGATATCATGAAGCCCGACTACGGCGAGTCGGTGGAGATCAGAGAAGGCGAGATACCGGTGTTCTGGCCCTGCGGTGTGACGCCGCAGGCGGCGATTGAGGCGGCAAAGCCCCCGATTGTGATCACCCATTCGCCGGGACATATGTTTATCACCGATATTAAGAACACCGAGCTCAACGAATTTTTAGAGGCACAGAAGAATAAGTAGCACCGGCTTTCTGCTAAACGGCAACCGGGCTTGGGAATCTACGGATTCCCAAGCCCGGTTTTTTTGATTGCTGAAAGGCGATATTTAGAAGAATGGCCGCACAGCCATCTTCAACAAGCATCCGGCCGCAAGGCTTAAATAAGATCTGCCGCCGGAAGCCTTTAATGCTGATATTAGGCCTTAAACGCCGCTATTTTGGGGTATTCCCAATGTTTCAACCTCTTTAAGATACGCGTCGAGCGCCTGAGCGGCCAGCACCACCGTTTTAAGACAGCGTGTTTCATCGTTGCGATATTTAAGCTTGAGCGCGTCGCAATCAATACTGCCCAGCTCATTCTCGAACTTCTCAACAAAACCGGCGCACAGCTCCTTGAAATTTTCGGTTGTGTGGGCGCGTTCCTCCACCTTTAGGCGGCCGATAGCGGCCAGCGCGCCGCACAGCGCCCCGCAGGTTTTTTCACAGCCGAGTCCACCGCCAAACGCGCTGACCAGCTTAAAATCCTGCTCGCGCAGGCCAAGGCCGTATTGCTCATCGGCCATGCGTAAAATGGTTTCGGCACAGTTATAATCGCGGGTGATAAAATAGTCGTATACGCGATCCTCCATCAAAGACGTCCCCTCTCATACGATTTGCTTTGATTGTTATTGTAGCACATTCGCGCGCAAAATGCGCGGCAAAACCGCATGACGGCGGTACATTTTAAAAATATTTTAACGGTGGCAACGCCCCTTGAATATTGTTGAAAAGACCTGCGTGCGTTTGGGCTATAATATGTCGTCCCCCTACACGGTCTTGCGACAAAAAACGGACGCTGATTGGTTCTATCCGAAAAAAAGCCGGTCGTGCAGGGCATAGTATAGTTGAATAACAGAAGCATCCTGTATTGGCACGGTTATTTTTCGTGATGTAAAGCGGACACAGACAGACTGGCGCGCCTCAACGCGCAGCACCGAAAATATTGCGGTTAATCTTATGATTCAGACGCTTGGCACCCTTTAAATTCAACCGCATGCAAGCACTATGACGTTATTAATCAGAAGAATGCATGATTCTGATATAGACGCCAAGGACGGGATGGTTTTGGAGTTGTCCGGCAATGGGGCTGCACGCAAAACCATAGATGTCAAAAAGAGGTTTGACGCGCGAAAAGAAACAGGATATGATATAAAATACAAAAAACTTATAGGAAGTGACCGCATGTGACGCAATGGCAAAACCGACTGTTTGGACGAAGCAAGGCGGCGTTTAGCAGTCCGCTGGTGCGTGTTTTGCTCATCGGTGTGGCGGTGGCGCTCACGTCGCAGCTTTATTTTCTGCCCGGTGTGGGCGGTTTTCGCTTTTCAGGCTCCGTGATATTATACCCGGTGCTGCTCGTGAAGCTGCTGCCGTCGCGCCGTGTGCCGGCACCGGTGGCGGGCGCTGTGACGGCGGGCATCGTCTGGCTCTCCCGCATTTTTATGGCGTGGGCCGTAGGGCGGGCGCTGTATGGCGCGGCAGTTTTGGCGCTGCCCGGCGCGTTGTTCTATCTTTGCTACGACGCGTTGATGCTGCTGACACTGTCGGGTCGGGGTAAGCGGCCGCTGCTACGCTTTTGGCTTAGCTGCTTTGTGGCGGATCTGATCTCAAACCTTTTTGAGATCGGGCTTTCGTCGAGTTTTGACTACAGGGCGCAGCCGCCCGCGTTTTATCTGGTTCTGATGGCAGTGGCGCTCGTGCGGTCGGTCTGTGCCGCCACGTTGCTCTGGTGGCTGGGCTATTACCGGCGTTTGCTGTTGCTTGAGGAGCGCGAACGGCGTTATCAGCGCCTGTTTCTGATGACCGCGCAGCTCAAGGACGAGCTCTATTTTCTCAAAAAGGCCGCCGGCGACATCGAGCGGGTTATGGGTAAGGCCTATGAGCTGTATGAGGGATTGGCGGATGGCACGCCGTCCGCGCCGGATCAAAACCGCCAACTCGCCTTAGCGATCGCACGGGATGTGCACGAGGTAAAAAAGGGACATCTGCGCATTCTAAGAGGCATTGAAGCGGAGGTTGAGGCCGCCTACGACCGTGAGGTCATGCACATTTCAGATTTGATGAACATCCTCAAGGAATCGGCCCGCAAAACCTTTGACCGGCAGAAGCCGCAGAAGATCCGGGTGCTCATTCAGGTCGAGCACGCGTTTGTGACGCGCGAGCACCATCGGCTCATGTCCATTCTGCGCAACCTTGTCACCAACGCCATTGAGGCGCTCGAGCAGGAGGACAGGGGCGGGACGATTCGGGTCGATGCGTTTTTAGAGGCGGAGAATATTGTCTTTCGGGTTGAGGATGACGGGCCCGGCGTACCCCCGCGCATGCGGGAGAAGATTTTTAACATCGGCTATTCGACCAAGTTTAACCCGGTGACCGGCGATATCAACCGCGGCGTGGGGCTTGCCGCCGTTAGATCGCTGACCGAGGAGCTGGGCGGCTCGGTGGCGATTGAGACGGCGCAGGAGCAGGGCTGCCGTTTTTTGGTGCGCATTCCACGCGCACAGTTGGAGGAGAATTATGCGGATTTACATCGTTGAAGACGACCCCACGGTCGTGGCCGTGCTGGAGGATATTATCGAGGCCGAAGATCTGGGCGAGGTTTGCGGCACGACCGAGGACGGCCGCGTCGATCTGGCGCGGATTGCCGCCTGCGCGCCAGATCTGGTGCTCATTGACCTTTTGATGCCCGGTATGGACGGTATTCAGGTCGTGCGCGAACTAAAGGCCCGGCAGATGGGGACACGCTTCATCATGATTTCGCAGGTCAGCGCCAAGGAGATGGTCGCCAAAGCCTATGAGGCGGGGGTCGAGTTTTTCATCCACAAGCCGATTAACCTGTTTGAGATTCGGCGGGTGGTCGGCAATGTGGCGCAGCAGATTGCGCACGAGCGTACTCTTTCAAGCATTCAAAACATGCTGCACGGCGGCTTACAGGCTGCGCGCGCCGTTCCCACCAACCGCGAGGAACTTTGGCGGCAGCACCTTAAAAGTATTCTCAGCCAGCTGGGCATGGCGGGCGAAAAGGGGTCTAACGATATCATCGAGCTGTGCGTGGCGCTGCTGCGCCGACACGAGACGGTGTCGCAGGTGGGTATGCGTACGCTCTGCGCCCAGCTTGGCGAGAACCCTAAATCGACCGAGCAGCGCATCCGGCGCGCCGCCGAGCGTGGGCTGCGCCATCTGGCAAGTTTAGGTGTTGAGGATTACGGCAACGAAATTTTTGTGCAGTACGCTTCGCGTTTGTTCCCGTTTGGTGAGGTACGCGCCGAGATGGCCTGTATTCAGGGCAAGGGCGTTAACGGCAAGGTCAATCTCAAGAAGTTTATCGACGGCATGGTGATTCTCGCGGAAGAACTTTGAGGCAAGGCGCGCCATTTTTGCATTGAATATTTGGTAAAATGTCTCCCACACAAACGCACAAGCAACTTAGGCCGACATAAAATTGAAGCTTTTTAGACATAAAAACCGCTGACCTTCAGCGGTTTTTAACTTTTTAAGGAAAAAACCATTGGCAAAACGCACAAAAGTATTGGGGGGATGATTAGAAGAACTGTAGAAACATTTTTTGTTTCGACACATTTTGACGCCAAATGAAGGACAGTGGATAAACTCAGAACAAACACAGGCGAAACTGTGCATTGTCGGGCAAGCGCCTGATAACAATATTTGATTGAGAAGAGAAATAGATTGCCGCATAGATTTTTGGTTTTGCAGCAACGACATCGTATGCGGGCTTAACGCCCGCCGACAACAGGACGTCGGCAGGACAAAAAATCTGCGGCTCATATATTCGCTTTTTGGTGGAATATTTCGTTACAGGCCGCGCTTTATAAGCGCGCAGGCGACAAACGGGGGGATGTATTGGGCGGACAGCGTGAAAGGTACGGCAGGATAGATGTTTTAAACATCGCCGCCAAGCAAAGCACAGAGGGCGTTTTTGGGGGAAAGTGCCCGGGCTTCTCTTTTCAGCTGTCCGTCGCAATACAGGCGGCAATGCCGCACTGCGGCAAAGGGCTCTACGCCCAACCGCATATCCGCCGCGAAAGCCGCCAACGGCATTGACCCGGCAACGAATTTTTTTATGAGAGGAATTATGTCTATGGAGCTGTCCTTTAACTTGATTGAAACGTTTGGTCTTTCGGTAGTCGTTTTGCTGATCGGAAAATTTCTGGTCGAAAAAATTGGCTTTTTAAACAAGTTCTGTATCCCGGCACCGGTGGTGGGCGGTCTGCTGTTTTCGCTGCTTAATCTGGCGCTTAATGTCGGCGGCGTGGCGACCATCAAGCTCGACACCGGCCTGCAAAGCTTTTTCATGATCTGCTTCTTCACCACGGTGGGCTTCGGCGCAAGCCTGTCCGTCCTTAAAAAGGGCTCGGTCGCGGTTGTTATATTTCTCGCGGCTGCCAGCCTGCTGTGCGTGTTCCAGAATGCTGTCGGCGCGGGCATTGCCTCGCTGATGGGTGAGAACCCGCTGCTCGGCATCGCCGTCGGCTCGGTACCGATGACCGGCGGACATGGCACCTCGGCCGCGTTCGGCCCGATTATGGAAGAGGCCGGCCTTGCGGGCGCTTCTACGATCGCGGTGGCGGCGGCGACCTTTGGTCTTGTCAGCGGCAGCTTGATGGGCGGTCCGATCGCCAACCGGCTGATCCGCAAAAAGAACCTCAAGAGCGATGCGCGCAGCGCCGTTTCAGGCGATACCAGCATCCTTGAAGAGAAGAAGGTTCTTCTGAACAGCGGCCATCTGTCCAGCGCGTTTTTCCAGATCGCTATCGCGATGGGTATCGGCAGCTATGTCTCTAAGCTGATCGCCCTGACCGGAATGACCGTACCGGCTTATATCGGCTCGATGCTCGTGGCGGCCTGCATGCGCAACATATTCAAAGACGGCTCTGCCCGTGAGATGCGCTTTGCTGAGATTCAGGCGCTGGGCGATATCTTCTTGGCAATCTTCCTGGCGCAGGCGCTTATGTCGCTTAAGCTCTGGGAGCTGGCCGGACTCGCGCTGCCGCTTGTGGTCATTATGCTGGCTCAGGTAGTTGTGATGTATCTGTTCGCCGTGCTTGTCACCTTTAAGGTCACCGGCAGCGACTACGACGCCGCCGTTCTGACCGCCGGTCACTGCGGATTTGGCATGGGCGCCACCCCTAACGGCGTTGCCAACATGACCGCGATTGTCAATAAATATGGCCCTTCCCCGAAGGCGTTCTTCGTTCTCCCAATTGTCGGCGGACTGTTTATTGACTTTGTCAACTCGTTTGTCATCCTGTTCTTCATCAACGCATTGAAATAACCCGAACTTCCTGCCGGGTGCCGTCGGGGCCTCGCCGCTTGGAATGGCTGTTTGCCATCC
>JAEWBS010000098.1 GCA_023391005.1 Bacillota bacterium
TGCTATAATATCGTCGTTGCGGTTGTCGAAGCATCTTACGGAGAGGTGTCCGAGTGGTTTAAGGAGCTGGTCTTGAAAACCAGTGACTCGCGAGAGCCGTGGGTTCGAATCCCACCCTCTCCGCCAATTGAACGCCGCAGCGTCCAATTTAATAGCGTTAAGGCGATTACCAATACGGAGATGTACTCAAGTTGGTGACGAGGCGCCCCTGCTAAGGGCGTAGGTCGGGAAACCGGCGCGAGAGTTCGAGTCTCTCCATCTCCGCCAGAAACCGCATCAGAAAGCCATAAACCGGCTGTCTGGTGCGGTTTTTCTTTTTGCGATTCACTTATAAAAATTTGATAAAATTTGTTCTACTACTGCTTCTACTACTGCTCCTGCGTTTGCTTATTTAGGCTGTTGAGGGCGTCCTTCAAGGGGGTTAAATCGGGCGCTATGTGAATGTATCGCTGTGTGGTTGAGAACTTTGTATGTCGCATAATCTCCCGAATAATTTCCGGGTCTATTTTTTCTGCGGCCAAAGCGGTTGCTGTAGTGTGCCGACAGGCATAAGGCGTCAGATCGCGGCATTTGCAGCGGCGCAAAATCGCATCAAATTCTTTATAAAAATCATCGCGGCGAATATCCAACAGGAATTCTGTTTTGGACAACTCACAAAGGTTTTCCAATACCGGCATTATGACATCGGCAAGAACAATCGGCGTCTCTTTACGCTTTTTTGTCTTTAAGCCACATCCGAGAATTTGCTGGCTCTCCCAATCAATCATGTCTTTGCGGCATTTAATCAGCTCGCCCGGCATCATGCCGGTGTAGATCATAAGCAAGATATACCCGGTTATAGTGTTACCGCCGGCGTAATCATTCCAAAGGGCCTGCTGCTCCTCGGCGGTGAAGGGTACGGGCTCTTTCTCGTCCAGAGCTGGAAGCACAATAAATTCTGCGAGATTGGTTTTTACATCCTGCTGCGCCGCTGCGCGGGTGTACAGGTGAGATAACACCGCTTTCATGTCTTTGGCGGGATAAAAGGTGGGGGCTTTTATTTCGACTGTGTCCTGCAAATCGTCTATCGTAAGCTCCGCAATAGGAACGTCGGCTATGTATTCCAGTTTATTGTATGCTGTCTTATAATGGGTCTGCTTGCTTTTGGAAAGTTTGAGCATGGCGCTGGTGCTATATCCCTTCCAAAGAGCCGATAGCGTCATAACAGGGCGCTGTGGGCGCTTGCTGGCGGGGGACGCTTGCTGACGCAGCATAGGCAAGTATTCTAACGCGTCTTTTTTGGTTTTGAATCCGCTCTTAGATCGCCGATCGGGGGCGGGCAGGCCGGTGGTTTTGCTGATCTTCTTTCCGACGGTCACCTCGGCTTTCCAAGTGCCCCCAGCAGTTTTAAATACTGTGCCGGTACCGTTGCCTCGCGACCTTGGTTTTCGCCCTGCTGGATTGCGGGCTTGCTTCCATCCACAGACATTGCAGTATAGGCTATTTTCTGGTAAATCAGTTTTGCATTTTATGCAGAACATAAAAATAAACCTCCTCAGAGTATGCTTGCGCAAGCCCTGCGAAGGTGTTATAATTTACCTTGCAGAGCGGCTTTGTTGTGGGGCCTCTCAAATTGCGTCCCGTCTGGTGTTACAGCACCGGGCGGGATTTTTTATTTCAATAATAAATCCCTAATTCAAGTAATCGCGCGTTAACCTCGCATACCGATACATTCAAGCAATCGGCCATTTGCCAGTCAGTTAAATACTGTTCTTCATACATCGGCGGGATTCCCCAGAGCAGCTGCGCGGAGAACATATCTGCCCTATTCTCGTACTTGTTTGGCAGATAGTATGTGTACCTGTCCAAAAACGGCCTATTCATCCCTCTATCGTATATGTAATGACCTAGCTCATGGCCACATACAAACGAAGCTGCGCAATCTGACAAAGTGTCAGAAACGAATATCATGTCCGTACCTTCCTCGCGCATATAAAGGCCGCGTAAATCTTCTAATGGAACAACAAAGACAGCAATATGTAAAGCAGTGCATATTTCAAAAGGATCGCGGGTGCCGTATTGTCTAGCGATAATATCGGCCTTGTTGGCTACATTCACGATCAATCACTTCTTATCATTATTAATCTTCCTTGCATATTCTACACCCATTTTAATGGCTTGGCGCAGAGCCTCGAGAGCCTCGGGGCTGGCGGGCTTTCCGTCGAGCATAAGCGTTCCGCTTTCCTCGTTTGCCATACCCTCTAGTATTTGTTCTACACGCTCATTAACAGATAGCCTGCTGCCCTTTGCGGTAGCGGGCTTTTCTTTTTGTTCTTCTTTGCCGAGTAAATACTCGGTAGATACGCCGAAGTAGTCAGCGATTTTTTGCGCAGTTTCAAGCTTGACACTCGACCGGCGCCCCATTTTTAAATCGGTCATTATACTTGGCTGCATACCGATGTCTCGACACATTTTATACCCAGTTATACCGCGTTCTTTGCAAAGTGCCGTGAGTGTTTCATACAAAACTGACATAATACGTTGCTCCCTTTTAGTCAAACCGTAAAATATACGATTGCGTATTAATTTGGGGTTGACTATTATACTATCGCGTAGTATCATGCAATTACAGGATACGCGACCGTATAATATTGATTGATGGTACATTCAATATATTACACGTATGCGTAAATGTCAACCTATATGGAGGTGAAATTTTGTCGGAAGTGAAAATTTGTCAATATGGTAAGGAAATCAAAAAGCGCCTTGTCGATATTGACAAGACGCAAGAGTGGCTTATTAGCGAGGTCGCCAAGGACACGGGGTTGTATTTTGATCGTTCATACCTCCACAAGGTAATGGCGGGTAAAAACAACAATCCTAAAATTAAGACCAGCATTGAAAAAGTGCTGGGCCTGAGTAGCTGAGAAAGGAGGGACCCGGTGACACTCGCAGATGTCGAGAAAATTCCTAAAGAAATATTGACCGCGGATGATGTTGCGCCGTATCTCAGTGTCGATCCAAACGTCATCCGTTGGCAGGCTCAAAACGCGCCCGAGAAGCTGGGGTTTCCAGTTATCGTCTCTAAATCTCGGGTGAAGATTCCTCGCGACGCATTCGTATTCTATTGCCGCTATGGCAGGCCGGTGCTTGTCGAAAACGGACAAGCCTAGAAAGGAGATCAACGTGATAGTCAGACCAACGCGCCCTATACACGCCGCTCGCAAAGCCTCCCTCAATATCAAGTACGAGTTTACACGCTCAGACGGCGTCTGGATGGTCTTTATCGGCGGCTTTGTTGCACTTACCCCATCTATCCTTGGGACCACCTATTTTTGCCCGCTGGCGGCTGTCGTGTGGTCGCTGATAGGCACAGGCGGCATATGGGTAGGTATCCAAATTATCAAGAAAGGAGCGAAGCGCGTGGACGTTATCAACTACATAAAACCCGGGCGCGCCAACGCCGTGACCCGCGCGCAGTTGGTCAGTCTCACCGGCATGGACGACAGGCAGGTGCGCGACGAGATCAAGCGGCTGCGCGATTCTGGAGAATTTATCATCAGCACATCCCGCGCGTCGGGATACTGGTTTGCCGAGACAGACGAGGAGGTGCAACGGTTTTTGGATGAATCGGAGCGGCGTACAAAATCCCAGCAGTACGCAAAAATCCGGCAGCGGCTGGCCGGGAACTCGGGAGAAAGGCTTGTGTCTGTCGTGGCCCATTATCGGCACCTTAAAAAGCCGTTAGAGGTAGACGAGCAGGTGAGACTATGAGACTGATTGACGCGGACGGCTTGAAACTGGCAGTATCCGATTTTTGGAAGTCATGGAACGGAAGCCTGCCGGAGCTTTTAAAACTGATTGATAGCGCCCCCACAATCGACGCCGCCCCGGTGGTGCATGGGGAGTGGGTTCCCGACAAGGCGACAATAAAATGTACTGGCTGCGGATTTGGAATGTTTAAGGAGGGGTATTTCTTCATGGATGGCGAATGTTTTTCCGCAAATGATGGAACATTTACCCCGTTTTATTGCCCCAACTGTGGCGCTCGAATGGATGGTGACACACATGGTTGATGAATCCCAAGTCGTTGCTGATTACAAACGGACTGAGAGTATACCCAAGACCGCCCAGCTTAACGGAATCCCTAACTATAGGGTTGCTGAAATCCTTAACCGTCATGGGTATCCTGTAGAGATTAAGCCAAGAGCCGAAAAACCAAGAGCGCCAAAGGCCCCCGACAAGCGAGAAGTAGCAATGGAAATAGCGCGGGAAAGGATGATCGAGAAAGCTGCCAAGCGCGCCGAAGAAAACGCCGCAATCAAAGTGATGTTGGAGCGAGGTCTGCCCCAAACCGAGATTGCCGCACGCATGAATTTAAGCGCCTCCGCGGTATTTTACCGCAAGATGGAGATTTACGAGCCAGAAAAGTATCAGGAACACAAAAGGAAATGCTACGAATACCAAAAGGAAAAAGCCGCCAAGTGAGTGCAAGTCACTAAGCGGCAAGCGAATTAAAATCACCTGCATTATAGCAGGGGGAGGGGATGTTGTCAATATGGATATGGTTATAGCGGCAATGCGGCCATTTTATGAGCAGCTAGCCAAGCGCGACGATCATAACCGGCGCGAGATGCAAAAACTCTTTGACCGTACCAGCCCGGTGCGGCAGGACGATAGAGACACCGACATTGTTTTTGGGAGGGTCAATAATGAAACTTTATGAGATCGCAGAAGCTTTCAGGGCTTTTATGGAGGCCGTAAACGCTGGGGAGATACCCGAGGAGGCCATACCCGATACGCTTGCAGGCATCGAGGGCGAGTTTGAGGATAAGGCCGAGAACATCGCCAAAATCATCGCATGCAACAAGGGCGATATCGCGGGCTATGAGTTGGAAATTGACCGGCTCACAAAGCTGAGGGATGCCGCCAAGAACCAGAATACACGGCTGAACGCTTATCTTTTTGAGCAGATGAAGGCTATAAAGAAAGAAAAGTTTAAAACACCTTTGTTCGGCTTTTCAATCTGCAAAAACGGCGGCTTGCAGCCTATGGAGATCACAGGGGATGTGCCGGAGCAGTACACCAGGTCGGAACCGGACAACGAGAAAATTCGCAAAGCACTTTCTGACGGCGAGGTGCTGACCTTTGCCAACTTCAAGGAGCGCGGCGAACACCTTCGAATCAGATAGGAAGTGAAATAATGGGTATACCTGTATTAATTATGGGTCCGTCTGGTTCCGGTAAGTCGACTTCTATGCGTAACTTTAAATCCGGTGAGCTGGGAATTATCAACGTCAGCCGCAAGCCGCTCCCATTTCGCACTGATTTAAAGCCGTTTTGTTCCGACAATTACGCGCAGATTGATGCTGTAATCAGAAAGGCTAAAACCAAATCAATAGTAATTGATGATTGCCAATATCTCATGGCGAACGAGTTTATGCGCAATGCAAAAATTACTGGATACCAGAAGTTTACCGACATTGCGCTTAATTTTTGGACGCTAATTCAGGTTGTAGTCAATGAGCTGCCGGACGATTCAATTGTTTACTTTATGGCGCATACCGAGCTTGATGCGAATGGTAACGAGAAGATGAAAACCATAGGCAAGATGCTCGATGAAAAAATCACTCTCGAAGGGCTTTTCACCGTCGTTTTAAAAACCTTCGTCAAGGATGGCAAGTACGGTTTTACCACGCAGTCCAACGGATCAGACACCGTAAAAAGCCCTATCGGCATGTTCCCACCTGAAATAGATAACGACCTGAAAATGGTCGACACCACAATTCGCGAATACTGGAATTTAAATAACATCAAGGAGGACACGAAATAATGAGAAAACCCGAAGGATATGATTCTTCTGCCGCTTTTACCGGAGAGGGACAAGCTTTGCCGGCTGGCGGGTACATATGCACCATTTTGAAAGCAGAGGAAACTGCCGCGCGAAATGGACGGCCCATGCTGGCACTGCTGCTTGATATTGCCGATGGCGAATACGCCGGATATTTCCGACAGCAATTTGATCGAGTAAAGCAAAGCAACCCTGACGCCAAATGGGGCGGCACTTTTAGGCAACTCACAGACGGATCGAGCCTCCCGTTTTTCAAGGGCATGGTCACCAGCATCGAGGAATCCAACGGTTTCAAATGGGATTTCGACGAAGCGAAGTTGAAAGGCAAAAAAATTGGCGCTATTTTTGGGCGTGAGCAGTACATGGGCAATGACGGCAAGGCCAAGTGGTCAACCAAATGTCAGGCTGTACGCACGGTAAAAACCATCCAGGATGGCAAGTTCGATGTTCCTGAGGATAAGCCGATTGCGGGTCAGCACGGGAATTCTGGCGGCTATCAAGTAATCGACGGCGGCGACGATGACCTCCCGTTCTAGCAGCCCCTACGCCGCCGCTCGCGAACTTCTCCCAATGGCGCAAGTCGCCGAACGCTATGGATTTACAGTAACACGGGGCGGGTTTATCGCCTGCCCCTTCCACGGAAACGACGACACGCCGTCACTTAAAATCTACGACGGCTCTCGGGGGTGGCATTGTTTCGGCTGTGGTGAGGGCGGCGACGTGATCGAATTTGTGCGCCGGCTGTTTAACATCGATGCCCGGGCGGCGCTGGCGCAGCTCAACAATGATTTTGGTCTTGGCTTGGCGTTGGACGGACGCGCGGCCGACCCTCACGCAACCGCTAAAATTGCCCGTGAGCGGCGCGAAAAGCAAAAGCGAAAAGATGCATTGACAAACCAAATAAACGCGCTCTGCGCCGAGCACAGGCATTTGCACGGAATCATCATAAGCCGGCGCCCGCCTGCCCAAGAATGGTTCGTTGCCATTGGAAAAATTGAGTATGTGAAATATCAAATTGACGTATTGCAAAAACAAGAATCGGGGTGCTGAATTGCAAATTGATTATTCAAGAGAGGATTTCGACACCTCAAAGCCTTATGAGGATTTGCTTAAAATCGAAGACCCTTTTCAGCGCGGCGTTATGATTCGCAAAGTTTCAGAGTATGCCTCAAAGAAAGTGGGGTTCAAGGGATTTCAAAAAGCATTCAAGGAGTATCAAGAATCTAAAAAGCGGCTTACTCAGGCGCTGGCGCCTCCCGAAAACTTCACAGCCTTTGAGGAGTGCGAGTTGGAGCTTTATACCGGTGGGTGGATAGCGGACGATTCGGGTGTGTATCGATTTGGGATAAACGGCGAAAGAGACTTTGCTTGCACGCACCCAATTCAGCCCGTGGAGCGGCTGCGAAACGTTGATACCGGCGAACTGAAGGTACGCCTGATATGGCGGCGCGGCACGGGCGGGAGAAAGGTGTTCAGCAGCATCACGGCTGATTTCGATACCATTTCTAACGCCAAGAACGTCGTTTCACTTTCTAAGTTGGGAATATCCGTGACATCCGGGAAACGGGCGCAAAACCTTGTGGATTACTTGGCCGACACGATGGACTTCAATTATGACTACATTCCCGAGAAGAAAAGCGTCTCGCGCCTAGGCTGGAATGAGGAGGGCTTTTCCCCTTACATAGGCGATGTTGTTTTTGATGGCAACGATGCTTTCGGACGCACATTTTCGGCTATCCACCCATGCGGAAGTTTCGATGCGTGGCTGGAAGAGGCAAGGAGCGTTAGAAAGTACAGTCTGCTTGCCCGTATCGTTTTGGCTGCGTCCTTTGCGTCCGTGTTGGTGGAGCCTATGGGATGCTTGCCGTTCTTCGTTCACCTGTGGGGTATGGCGTCGGAAACCGGCAAGACAGTCGGTCAGATGGTGGCGGCCTCCGTGTGGGGAGAGCCGACGCCGGGCGGTGACTATTTCAAAACTTTCCGCAGCACCACAGTTGGATTTGAAGTGATGGCGGGATTTCTGAGATCCTTGCCGGTAATCATAGACGAGCTTCAACTGACAAAGGACGCTCGAGGGCGAGTGATTTTCAACGTCTATGAACTGGCGGCTGGTTCCGGCAAAATGCGGTCTAACACTAAGCTTGGGATCGCTGCGACGCCCCGATGGGCCAATTGTTTCATCACATCGGGAGAAACGCCCATCACGGGCGAGCAGGACGGTGCAGGAGCGTTAAACCGCGTTATTGAAATAGAATGTCTTGCCGAAAATAAGGTCATCGAGAACGGCCACAAGACGGCTGAGATCATGAAGCTTAATTACGGGCATGCGGGCCAAATGTTCATTGAAAAGTTGTGCGAACCGGGTGTGTTGGAGGCTGCAAAGGGGCGTTATACCGCGTTATATGAAGCCTATTCCGCCGCCAAAGCAGCTGACAAGCAATCGCACTCCGCGGCGCTTATCACGCTGGCGGACGAGCTTGCCACGGAATGGATATTTCAGGACGGACGGCAAATTACCGTTTCGGAATTATCAGGCTTCTTGAAATCGAAAGAAGCGATCTCGGCGGCAGAACGCGGTTATGCCTATATGTGTGATTGGGTGGCGCAAAACGCAAACAAGCTTCGCGACGACCCGGATAGTATTAAAGGCGAACGGTATGGCTTAATCGGGGAGAGTCGTGACGACTTGGGGTGGGTGTATATTATCCGTGCTGTTTTCTATAAGGTGTGCGCCGACGCGGGGATTTCGGCCCCTGCTTTGTTGAGTCATCTAAGGTCAAAAGGGCTGATCCAGACACGCGGCCGGGCGTTTACGAAGAATAAACGCGTCGATCGAATACCAACAGAATGTGTCATGATGCGCTTGAAAGACGATCCAGAGGCGGAAGAACCGGAAGATTTGCCGTTTTGAGTAACATGTTCCCCGTTTGTTCCCCGGCGAAAACGGCGTTGCAATCAGAAAAAATAGGCCGTGGGGAACTGGGGAACATGGGGAACCACATTTAACACATATATAAGAGAATTTTTTCTCTCACATCCAAGAACTCAAATAAAAAAATTATCCCTTATAGAAAACGTGCAAACATGTTCCCCAGTTCCCCAACAGTTAAAAAACCGCATCACAATCAAGAAAAATGCGGGGAACATCATGTTCCCCGATGTTCCCCAAGTTCCTCACACAAGGAAGGTGAATAAATACGTTGAATATACAATTAAGACCCTATCAGCAGGAATGCCTTGATACAATCGCCGCGCACGATCATGGCGCATACCTTGTGCAGATGGCAACGGGGTTGGGTAAAACCGTCACGTTCGCCAACATCCCGCGACAGGGGCGCATGCTGATACTCTCCCATCGCGACGAGTTGGTGCGCCAACCGCTTAAATATTTCCCCGGTGTGATGTGCGGTATCGAAAAAGCAGGAGAGCACGCCGGTCCAATGGACGAGATCGTGAGCGCGTCGGTGCAGAGCATATCCAGACGGCTTGAACGGTACGCCCCTGACGATTTTGATCTTATCATAACCGACGAGTGCCACCACGCTGCGGCGAGCACATATCGCAAAATATTCGAGTACTTCAAGCCCCGTCTACATATTGGATTCACCGCCACGCCCAACAGAGCCGACAACGCCCGCCTGAACGACATCTATCAAGATATTATTTTTCAGCGGGATCTCCGTTGGGGCATCAAAAACGGCTATCTGTCCGATATCCATTGCCGGCGGGTGAACATCGGGTATGATCTGTCAAAGGTCAGAACCACGCACGGCGATTACGCGCCGGGTGAGCTCGACGAGGCGATGGACGGAACCGCCGACGCGATCGCGGAGGCTTATCGAGACTATGCCAAGGGTGCGACGCTGATCTTCGCGGTGTCGGTCCATCAGGCCAACGAGATCGCGGACCGGATCGCTGGCGCAGTCGTGGTGACGGGTGAAACACAAAATCGGGCGGCGATCATTCAGGCGTTTACCGCCGGTGAAATTCCGTGCATAGTCAACTGCATGGTGTTTACCGAGGGCACGGATATTCCCCGCGTTGAAACGGTAATCGTCGCCCGCCCTACGCAATCGGAAAGCCTCTATACCCAGATGGTTGGGCGTGGACTGCGGTTATACCCAGGTAAGGAGCGCTTGCATCTTATTGATTGCGTGGGAATCACAGGCAAAGCCAGCCTTTGCACGGCGCCGTCGCTTTTGGGGATAGACCTCAAGGGAATACCCGCAAAGCGACAAGAGGACTTGGAAGGCATGCTGTTTGAACTGCCTGAAAAGGCGGTCCGTGCCTCAGATTGCCCCGAAAGTTGGGTTAAAAATACCGAGATCGTCGACCTGTGGGCCAACGCCAACAAGTACAATACGCATAATGTCGGATGGTTCCAACTGCCTGACGGCTCGATGGTTTTAAGTCTGAAGGATGCTAAACCGCTGTGCTTGCCGCCTCAGGACGAGCTGGGCCGCGTCAGGATAAACGGTGAACTGGTGCCGATGCAGCAAGCTCTTGATCGGGCGTTTGTCTATTTGACGGCAAATCACGCCGACCAGCAGTATATCTGGGACACGGAACAATCTAAGCGGTGGGGGAGGTCTCCTGCCAGTGACAAACAAAAAGCGCTGATCCAGCGCCGATTAAAGGGATATGACGTTGAGACATTAACCAAGGGCCAAGCGAGCTTGATCCTTAACCGACTTAATGCGAGGAGGTTGACAGCATGAGAAGCAAAATCTATATAGATTCGCCGGCCGATCGTGACGCCGTATACCCCGCGCTGATTCGCGCGGGGTATACGGTGCGGCAAGGGCGCGAGAAGAACGGAAACCGCTCGAAGTCGTTCGTTGAGTATTGGAGGGAAGGCGTATGACGGAAGCACAGCACCAAACGAACGTGTTTAAATGGGCGGCGCAGCCCTCTATCAGAAGCCAGTACCCCGAGCTGAAGCTGCTCTTTCATATTCCGAACGGGGGCAGCCGTGATGTCGTTGAAGGGGCGCACCTCAAGGCACAGGGCGTCAAAAGCGGCGTGCCGGATTTGTGCTTGCCGGTCGCCAGAGGAAAATGCCACGGTCTGTACATCGAGATGAAAACCGAAACAGGCAGGCCGTCGCCTGAACAGGATTGGTGGGGCTACGAACTGCATGCACAGGGTTACTATTGGGAGGTGTGCCACGGATGGAAGAGCGCGGTCAGAACGCTGGAATGGTATCTGAACTTGAAAAGTCAGCTATGAGAGGCGACTCAATGCCCGCCGGCCTATGCTTGCCAGATCAGGCGCTCTATCAGGCGCTGCGGGAATTATATCGTTGCTACCGTGGGCATGGCATCAGCCGTGAGGACGCCAGGCGGGAGAAGATCGCCCTGCTTAACTCTCACGGCAAGATGATGCTGTGGCATCGGATTTATCAAGAGACGGCTGAAATGCGCAATCGCATTGGTGATGCGCTGGCGCGGGTCAACAAAGAGGGGTGCGAGTGCTGCCAACTGGTGGTGAAGATATTTGATGGGAGGTCGAGATTATGACATATCCATGCAAAGACTGCACCCGGCGCAATAAGCGAGACTGCACGACCTACCGTGAGTGCAATAAATTTCGAGAGTGGCTTGAGGCGGTTTGGGCTGAGATACAGGCCGTATTCGCGAGAATAGGCAAATAAACAAGGGTTTAGCGGAACGAGGTGACAACAATTTTAGAGCTGAATCGACTTTACAACATGGACTGCATGGAGGGCATGCGGCAGTTCCCCGACAAGTATTTTGAACTTGCGATCGTGGATCCTCCGTACGGGATAGAAAAGGATTTTAAGGCACAAAGCCGCATAAGTAAATACGGTCAGACGCAAACAGCTAATGATTTGAAACCTAATCGCGAATATTTTAAAGAGCTGTTTCGGGTGTCAAATAATCAAATTATATGGGGATATAATCATTTGTCAGATTTACTTCCATCTTGTAAAGAATTTATTTTTTGGTTTAAACACCAGCCGGTAATATCATACGCAGATGGAGAGCTTGCATGGAGTTCTTTTAAAAAAAGCGCTAGATGTTTTGACTACCCATACTTTGGAAACATCAACGCTGAAGATAACAGAATTCACCCAATGCAAAAACCAGTAGTGCTTTACGAATGGCTTCTAAAGCACTACGCCAAGCTGGGCGACAAGATACTGGACACCCATGTCGGCAGCGCGTCCAGTCTTATAGCCTGCCACAACATGGGTTTTGAGTACATAGGGTTTGAGCTTGACCCTGATTATTTTACAAAGGCTACCGAGCGGCTGGAGGCGGTCAGGGCGCAGCAAAGCCTTTTCTGTGGATGACTACAAACCATGATTTATGAGACTGCGAGAGGTAAAACAAAATGATACACCTCGGAGATATTAGCAAAATAGACGGCTCCAAAATTGAGCCGGTGGACGTTATCACCTTCGGCAGCCCTTGTCAGGACCTCAGTATTGCAGGCAAGCGGCGCGGCCTTGAGGGAGAGCGCAGCGGCCTTTTTATGGAGGCCGTCAGAATTATCAAAGAAATGAGGGACGCAACCGATGGAGTATATCCAAACTACGCTATTTGGGAAAACGTGCCCGGAGCCTTTAGCAGCAACAACGGCAGGGACTTTGCCGCCGTCCTTGAAGAACTGTGTAGACTTTGCGACCCACGAGCCAGAGTTAATATGCCCGCTAAAAAGTGGCGAAAGGCAGATTACTTTTGTGATGGAGGATGGTCAATCGCCTACCGTGTATTCGATGCACAGTTTTGGGGAGTGCCCCAGCGCCGCCGTAGAATCGCGCTTGTCGTGGATTTTAGAGGCAACACCGCACCCGAAATACTTTTTGAGCGCCAAGGCTTGCGAGGGGATATTGCGCCGAGCAGAAAAGCGCGGGAAGAAGTTGCCGGAAATGCTGGAGAGGACGTTGAGAGCGGCAACGTTAAATGCTTGACACCTTGGGACTGCCAAAGTAAGCGAATTTTCAGCGCAGATGGCTGTTATCCTACGCTGCAAGCTATGGATGGCGGAGGGGCTAACAATACGGCGGTTTGCTACGGCTTTTCTTACAAAGCAAGCGCCGGGGCAGGAACAATAGGCTGTAAATCTGAAATGGCGCCGAGCTTACTTAGTCAAAGACAGGATGCTGCTATTTGCTATGGCATAGGCGGATACAACAGCGCCGGCATGATGTCAGATAACCCAAACGCTGGGTATTACGAAGCCAACACATCACGCACGTTAGATTGCAACGGTGGGAATCCTGCTTGCAATCAAGGCGGTATAGCGGTGGTATGTTCTAATGTTTTTCCTACGTTGCAATCAAGCGGTGCAGGGACAGAAAGAGCCGGAGGTCCCAAGGGCTCTGAACTTGATTTTTACATATGCCAGCAAACAACAGGTACGCTTTGCGCCAATAGTCACCCCGGCAGCTATACCGGGCAGGACGCTTTTAACGACATGCTCATACCGCAAAATATGTGCGTCCGCCGCCTCACCCCACTGGAATGCGAACGCCTACAAGGCTATCCCGATTACTGGACGGATGTGCCGCCTATTGTTGAGCTACCCGAGCGGGATATGGCTTTTTGGCGGGAGGTATTTGACACATGGGATGATATTAACGGCGTTAAGCATCACAGCGATAAGCAGATACGCAAGTGGTTAGCAGAGCAGCCGGTTGACGGCGCACGATATAAAGGGCTTGGCAACAGTATAGCGCTGCCGCCTTGGAAATGGGTGCTAAAGCGTGTATCTGCTCAGTTTGAGCGTGATGCCACGATGGGCAGCTTGTTTGATGGCATTGGCGGTTTCCCCTCAATTTGGGAGCAGATCAACGGCATAGGCTCGGCGCGGTGGGCGAGTGAGATTGAACCTTTCCCTATCCGTGTGACGTGGACAAGGTTCACGCGGAGATAACAACAAATTGTAATTTGTAGGTTTAATTTATGAAACAAGATAGTTTGAAACCTTGTCCTTTTTGCGGTGGTGAAGCTGAGGAAAAATGCGGAACAGCTTTTCGGCTGTTTAATCCTACCGCTTATTATTACATACAGTGCAAGTCTTGTGGTGCTACTGGACATGCCAACCGTTTTCCTAAACAAGCAGCCGCAGCATGGAATCTTCGTCGCTAAATAACAGTTGACCGTCAGAAAGGACGTGACAGCATGAACGATAAGGAAACTGAAGACATCGCGAAGGTACTTACAAACCTTTTTGACCAGCATGTAAGGCTGGTTGCGATCGCAGCACAAGTCCACGGGTTAAAGCCGTCCGAAGTGCTATACGCCGTAGCAAGCAGTTTTTATGAAATGGCTTGTCGAGGCGAGTTTAAAAAACTTGACGAGGAGGCGCAGCCATGAGCATAAAACCCCTTATCCCACCCGTAGAGATTGTGGGGCGTTTGCGCAACACCTGCAACGGATGCAACCCAACGCCATGCTGTGAGTTTGAAGCGCTCGGGCCTGCCGCCGCCGACCTGATAGAGAGCCAATCCGCCGATATCGAGCGTCTGACCGCGCAGCTTGCCGAGGCCACGCAGCTTGCATTTGATATTACTCAAAAATACGAAACATCAGTAAAAATGCACAAGGTTACCGCCGACTTACTCGCCGAATCCCAGTGCCGTGAGAGGGCGGCGGTGGCTGACTTAAAGGCTGCGAATCTGTGCAACCAATGCGCCCATAACGCGCGATGCGGTAGCGTTAACCATTATCGACAACAAAAAAATATTTGGAAGTATTGCGATCATTGGGAATGGCGCGGCCCGCAGGCCGGGAAGGAGCGGCGGAATGAGCTACGGGACGTGTAAACGGACGCAGAAGCGATACAAATGCCCGGTTTGCGGGTGCTGGGACTGGCACAGCCCAATAGAGCAAACTCTACACCGCGTTTCCGCTGGCCGCAAAGATCGTTATTTGTGTTCGGGATGCTACGCAGATCGCCGAGAAGTACCGGATACTAAGGCCGAGCAGGCCGGGGAGGTAAAGCAGGATGGATCACTTACCACTTGAGCCATGCCCAACCTGCGGTGGTGAGATTGTGCTATACAGCACCACCCGATTAGGCATAAATTACAACTGCTATGCAAAATGCAAGGCATGCGGGGCGGAATATCCGATACCAGAGGCGCAGTTGATTGCAAACGGGGTGCGGATATACGCATCAAGTATCAGGAAAGCAGAGCGGTGCTGGAATCGTCTGGCTACCGCTCTCCGCGTAGGAAAGGATGTTGAACAGCATGGATAATCTTAAACCGTGCCCGGAGTGTGAGCCAAACTGCCACAATTGCAAATATGATGTCTATGATGATTTTTGCAGATATTACGGTACACATGGGTGTGAAAAAAAGCATTTTGAGCCAAAGAACAAATTATGCCCCATGTGCGGCAGAAAGTTAGGTGGACAAGATGAACGAGCTTAAACCGTGCCCGTTTTGCGAGACAGCGCTATATCCGGGCCGTAACGTACATCGCAAAGCGGTAATGCGCCACTCGCACAATAGAAGCTGCCCATTGTCGGAGGCGTCGTTTATCGATAACCCCGGATTCCGTGAGCGCTGGAACCGTCGCACCCAGCCCGCCAACGATCCCCTCTCGTCCGATGTGGAGCAGGCGATCAGGGAACTATCAAAAGCAATCGGAGCGGATTGCCTGCTCGAATATCCTGACGACAAATCCCTTCGCATAGCCGTTGATGCGTTGCGGCGTATTGCACCCGCCAACGACCCGTTGACCCTCGACGAGCTGAGGGGGATGGACAAAGAACCTGTGTGGATTGACGAGCGTGAAGAACCAAAATATTCGGGGTGGTACATAGCCTATTGGGACAGGGGCAAATATCTTGTCTTGCAAAGCA